>DATBKV010000281.1:0-2808 GCA_036555745.1 Xanthobacteraceae bacterium
GAGGACCTGCTCGTTCGCTCGAGCGCCACCTTGCCGGAAGAGGTTCACGCGGTCGCTCCGCGCCGCCCCTCGATCACGCTTGCCACGCTGTCCCCGCAGGGACTGGGCGTGACGGTGAAGGTCGCGCGGCGGCACTGAAGCAAACATTCGCAAAGGCCAACACTCTCACCGCGGACTTGGGTCTGCTCCCTTTCCCCTGCGTGGAGAGGGAGCCGACCGAGCCTGCGGCAGGTTTGCGCCTCACCCGTCGTGAGTTGCGGTCCGGCTAGGCGATCGGCTCCATCTTGCCGGCCACCGGGATCTGCGGCGCGGTCTTGTTGTCGGTAATCACGATGTCGTACTTGCCGCCCTCGCGCAGGCGCCATTGCCCGCCGACCAGCGGGGTCTTGGCGATGTTCTTGCGCGCGAACGGCGGCAGGTCCTTGCCGTTCCACTGGATGTGCCCGACCACGGTGTCGAGATCGGTGGCCGCGATCGCGGCGATCACCGCCTTGGGGTCGTTCTTGTCGGCGGAGCGCTTGAGCGCGTCGACCGCAACCTCGAACAGCGCGTGCACGAAGCCGATCGGCTGCGTCCACTGCTTCTTGGTCGCCTGCTCGTAGGCGGTGGCGAGCTCGCGCGCGGACTGCCCCGTCAGCGACGATTTGAATGGATGGCTCGGCGACCACCACACCTCGGAGGAGAGGTTGTTGCCGTTGCGCCCGAGCGCCTCGACCGCCACCGGGAACAGCAGCGCCTTGCCGACCGAGGCGATCTTCGGCCGGAAGCCCTGCTGGCTGGCTTGGTTCCAGAACGTGGTGAAGTCCGGCGGCAGCACCACGCCGGTGACGATCTCGCACTGGTCGCGCTTGAAGGCGGTGATCTGGGCGGTGAAGTTGTCGGTGAGGTTCTGGTAGCGGCCGGGATCGGTGAGCCGGTAGCCGAGCTTCTCCAGCACCGGCGGAAAGCCGACCTGCTTGTCGCCCCAGGCATTGCCATCGCCGTCGTTGGGAAAGAGCCCGCCGACCGATTTGTTGGTGGCGAGCTGCCCCCACATGTTGGTGAACACCGCGATGACGTCCTCGAGCCCCCAGAAGAAATGGAAGGTCGAGTTGAACGGCTTCCACGACTTGGCATCGCCCGGGTTCTGCTGGCGGCCGATGAAATAGGGCTGCCAGGGCGCCACGCTGGAGATGCACGGCGTCTCCTCGACCTCGCACATGGTGGCGACCGGATTGGTGGTCTCCGGCGTCGAGGCCACCAGCATCAAGTCGACCTTGTTGCCGACGATGAGCTCGCGCGCGACGTCGGCGGCGCGGCTGGGGTTGGACTGGCTGTCCTTGACCAGGACCTCGACCGGGTAGCTCTCGCTGCCGATCCGGATGCCGCCTTTGACGGTGTTGAGAAAGCTCGTGATGACGAAATTGTCGGCCTCCGCGAAGGCGGCGAGCGGCCCGGTCTGCGGGCTGACATAGCCGATCTTGAGCGTCCTGGCGGCGCGCACGGCCGGCGCGAAGATTGCCGTGCCGGCGAGCGCCGCGCCGCTCAGCGCCGCGCCTTTGACCAGAGTGCGCCGGCTCAGCGGCGAGCTGCGGTTCTGCTGCGCGAAGTCCTGGTCGGACCATGGTCGCTGCGGCATGGCATCCTCCCTGTTGCACCCGACTGGCCACGGTTCGGCCCTTGCTCGGGGCCGACGCGCTGATTTGGATTGACCGGCCGGGCAGAGTTCGATTATCGAACTTTAGTTCGTTATGCGTACATTGTAGATCGCATCCGACCCGAGTCAATCGCAAGGCGGCCAATGCTCACGCGCGAAGGCGTCCCGTCGCGGGGAGACGACAAGGAGTTCATGGCCACCCTCGCCAAGGGGCTCGCCGTGCTCGGCTGCTTCGGCAAGGCGCGCCCCGCGATGACGCTTTCGGAAGCCGCGCTTGCCGCCAACGTCACGCGCGCCACCGCGCGGCGCATCCTGCGCACGCTCGCCGAGCTCGGCTATGTCGAGCAGCGCGGCCGGCAATTCTCGCTGTCGCCGAACATCATGCAGCTCGGCTTTGCCTACCTCTCGACGCAGAGCTGGATCGAACGCGCGGCGCCGCTGATGAAGGAGCTGAGCGAGCGCTTCTCCGAATCGTGCTCGGCCGCGATCCTGCAGGGCAGCGATGTGGTCTATGTCGCGCGCGTGCCGACCAGGCGCATCATGTCGGTCGGCATCTCGGTCGGCAGCCGGCAGCCGGCGTTCCACACCGCGGTCGGCCGCGTGCAGCTCGGCTTTCTCGATGAGGCCGAGCTGTGGCGGCGGCTCAAGGCGCTGCGCATCGAGCCGCTGACCCCGGCGACGATCACCGAGCCGCAGGCGCTGTTCGATCGCATCCGCGATGACCACGCGCAGGGCTTCGCGATCGTGGACGAGGAGCTCGAGCGCGGCTTGCGCGCGATCGCCGTGCCGGTGGTGGATCGCCGGGGCGAGGCGGTCGCCGGCCTCAATCTCTCCACCCATGCGACGCGCGTGACCCGCAACGAGATGCGCGAAAAATTCCTGCCGGAGCTGCGCGCGGTGGCGGCGCAGATTTCGCCGTTCGTGGGCTGACTCCGAGGTTCGGCGCGCTGCCTGCAGGCAGCACCTGTCCCGGGCGCAGCGCAGCACCGTACAGGCGGCGTGTCCCGGGCGCAGCGCAGCACGCAGCAGCGCAGACAAGTTTACGCAGTCTGCGTAAGCTTGACTGCGGAGTGGTGCGCTGCAGACCCGGGACCGTTCCGGTCCGTGACGGTCCCGGATCAGCGGTGCACCGCTGCGCAAGGGCTTCGCGCTGCACCGCATCCGGGACACGA
>DATBKV010000282.1:0-2380 GCA_036555745.1 Xanthobacteraceae bacterium
TTTCTGACCGCGAGAAGGAGCAAGCCATGGCCCCAGCGGCCGACAACAGAGCGAGAATCGGCGTCCTCGGCGCCTCCGGCTACACCGGCGCCGAGCTCGTGCGTCTGCTCCTGCGCCACCCCGCGGCCGAGATCGCGCTGCTCACCGCCGAGCGCCGCGCCGGGCAGGAGATGCGCCAGGTCTTCCCGCAGTTCGCCCCCTTCGACCTGCCGAAGCTGCAATCGATCGACGGCATCGACTGGGTCGGCGCCGGGCTCGACGTGATCTTCTGCGCGCTGCCGCACGCCACCACGCAGAAGGTCGTGCGCCAGATCTTCTCGGCGCTGCCCGCGATCAAGGTGGTCGACCTCTCCGCCGACTTCAGGCTCGCCGATCCCGCCGCCTATGCGCGCTGGTACGGCCACGAGCATCACGCCCCCGAGCTGCAGCGCCAGGCGGTCTACGGCCTCACCGAGATCTACCGCGAACGCATCCGGCACGCGCATCTGGTCGCCAATCCAGGCTGCTATACCAGCTGCGCCGAGCTCGCGCTCATTCCGCTGCTGCGGGCGAAAGCGATCGATCCCGACGGCATCGTGATCGACGCCAAGTCCGGCATGACCGGGGCGGGCAGGGCGGCCAAGGAGGAGATGCTGTTCTCGGAGGTCTCCGAAGGCCTGCACGCCTACGGCGTCGGCCATCACCGCCACATGGCCGAGCTCGACCAGGAATTCTCGCGCGCGGCGGGGCGCGAGGTCGTGGTCAGCTTCACCCCGCACCTGGTGCCCATGAACCGCGGGATTTTCTCCACCATCTACGTGCGCGCGCTCGCGCGTTCGGCCGAGGACCTGCACGCGATCCTCGCGCAGTCCTACGCCGACGAGCCTTTCGTGCACGTGCTGCCGTTCGGCCAGGTGCCGCAGACCCGCCACGTGCGCGGCTCCAACATGACCTTCATCGGCGTGGTCAAGGACCGCGTCGCCGGCCGGGCCATCGTCTGCTCGGCCCTCGACAACCTGACCAAGGGCGCCTCCGGCCAGGCGGTGCAGAACATGAACGTGATGCTCGGTTTTCCCGAGACCATGGGGCTCGAGCAGGTGGCGCTGTTCCCGTGAGCGGCGGTGGCCAGGCAGGGGCCCGCTTGCGCCACAGCGTCGGCGGCAGCATCACCGCTCGGCGTTGAGTCGCCGTACCTTGGATCGCCAGCTCAGCAGCGTCTCGTCGGCGGTCATCAAGGCCGCATTGTGGACCATGGCGGTGGCTGCGATGAAGCGGTCGGCCGGATCGCTGTGCAGATCGAGGTGGACCGCAACAATTGCAATCTCCCCCGTCAGCGGCACCTCCCGGATGCCGGCACGCATCATCTGGAGGCGAGTCTCGCCCGGATCGTCGAGCGACCGCAGTCGGCGCTTGGCAATGAGCAGGGCGATCTCCCAGAAGCTGATGGCGCTGATTGCCAGTTCCCCGTCGGCGAGCGCGGCGATCGCAGCGTCACGAGCCTTTTTCCCGAGCGCGGCATCGTCTCGCAGAACCCAGATCGCCGCGTGCGTATCGAGCAGGATCACTTCATTGCGTCCCATTCGACGTCGATCGGCGAGATGATGTCGCCGGTTATGAACAGGCGGTCTTTCAAGAGGCCCAGCGCTTTCGGCCGGGATGCCCGATGCGGCACCAGCTCGGCGACCGGCTTGCCCTTCTTGGTGATCACGAGGGGCTCGCCGGTCCGCTCGACCTCGTCCATGAGGGCGAGGCATTTGGCCTTGAATTCGGAGGCCTTGATCATCCGCGACATCGCACTATCCTCCATATGACCATGGTCATGACCATGGTCATCCAAGCGGTGATATAACGTCGGTCGATCCGGCATTCAATCTGCAGCGTGGACCGCGAGCCGTTCCCGGCGCGCGAGCCGGCGGCTCGCGATTGTGCGCCAGCTGCCGGGGCGCGCCAGCAATGCGAGGCATTTCGGGCGTCCCTGCGGCCACGAAATGATCGCCTTTATTTCTTGTTTTCGTCGCAGTCCTTGCCGACCCTGCAGGCGGCATTCAGCAAGCCGGAGGTGCCACAGATCGTTGCTCTTTTGGGGGGGAAAGCGATGCGCCAATTCAGCGTTGGTGACGTGGTGACCTGGATTCCAGACATACTCCTGCGCTCCGAGACCCACGGCGACTACCGGGTCGTCGCCGCGATGCCCGATCGCGACGGCGAGCGCGTCTATCGGATCAAGAGCCCGCTCGAAGAGTACGAGCGGGTGGTCAAGGAGGACCTGCTCGTTCGCTCGAGCGCCACCTTGCCGGAAGAGGTTCACGCGGTCGCTCCGCGCCGCCCCTCGATCACGCTTGCCACGCTGTCCCCGCAGGGACTGGGCGTGACGGTGAAGGTCGCGCGGCGGCACTGAAGC
>DATBKV010000283.1:0-63255 GCA_036555745.1 Xanthobacteraceae bacterium
CGTCTATCAGCGCGAGCCCGAGGTGCCGCCGGAGCTGATCGCGATGGATCACGTCGTGCTGTTTCCCCATCTCGGCTCGGCTTCGGTGGCGACGCGGGAGCGGATGGACCAGCTGGTGGTGGACAACCTCGTGGCCTGGGCTGCAGGCAAGCCGCCGCTGACGCCGGTGCCGGAAACCCCGTGGCCGCCGAAGCCGCGGAGCTGAGGAGCTGCAGGGGAGCAAGGAGCGCTCGTGTCGCGGCCGTCGATCTCGCCATCAAATGTGAAGTCAACCGAGACGCGACAGCTCATCTCTGTCCGTCGGGCTCGTATATTGTTCCGGCAAGACTGTTGGCCTTATCTCCAAGATATTGAGCACTGAGCTCGATTTGCGGGCTCGTGCCGAGAGCTGCTCGCGCTGCCGAGAGGTCCTTATAAATCCAGGATTTGGAAGCGCCTTCGGAAACGGCCGTTTTATAGGCGGGGACCGCAACATCAAAATTGCCATTCTCATAAGATGCCGCGCCTAAGGTTGCCCACGATGATGCCCTCAACTTCCCACTCGGTGCGGAGAGAATCGCAGCTGACGCGAAAGCGGCAGCTTCATCGAGTCCATTTTTCGTGCCCGTGATCTTGGCAACGTTTAGCATGACGTCTGCTGCGGCTTTGTAAGCCAACGCGATGGAGGAATTGTTGGGAACCACAACTGCCAATGCGTCTTGGCTCTGTGGGGTCAATGTTTTCATCGCGTACCGCACATAAAGCTGCTTAGCAGCGCCATAGGCGCTCGTCGCATCAGCTATTTTCCCCGTCTGTAAGGCAGTATCGGCAAAATGCTGGAGGATATCGCCCGCCTCCTTTTCGTTTGCTGCTATACTCCAACAGAAATTCTTCACCATGTCCCAGCCTAGATGGCGGTCAGCGATTATTTCGATAATGGTATCAGTGCGGTCCTTATCGAGCTTTCTCTGCATTCTGTCTAACGCGACCCATTGTGAAATCGCTTTCGCCAAACGGAGATTGCTGACCCACAGTGCAGTGTCAACCGGCGGAGGTTTAAATGCGCTTGCAAGCGCGGCGTCGTCTCCCTTACGGATGATTTCGAAGATCTGCTTGCTTCGACCATCAGAAACGGCCCCCAAAATCGCGTCCCTGACGCAATGCAAAGAGAGGACTTTCATCTCCGAGAAGGAACTCGTGCCTTGTGATTCGGCACCATCGGTGACAATCCCATCAACAAGACCCTGGGGCGTCACGATTGCCGAACCGCTATCGCCGTCTAACGTAATGCTACGGAGAGTGTATGTACATTCGTCTGTTTTGCTGGGCAGGCCCTTCCCCTGGAGCGGTCGAGGATTTCGGCGACCATACCCGTTTATGCGATGGTCTAGCCCCTCCTCGATTTTGTCGAACTGCACTTCAAAAGCGCGCACTCCACTTACTGGAGGGTCGAGCTGTAATATGGATAGATCACGTCTATTATTGTCGTGAGAAGATTTTGGAAACACTATCTTGGCTTTATGCCGATTCTTGTCGTCCCGGAATGCCACCCACGCGTGGCCATCCTGAATGGCACTTATGACATGCAGCGCAGATAGGATCAATCCTTGAGCGCCGTCGATGACGAAACCCGAACCGATCTGCTCTTCACCCTTCTCCGAATCGAATATTCTCACCGAGGCCGATACAAACGCCTCTGCTGCGCGGTCATCCTGATTGGGAAAATTATAGGTAGCATGCGCACTAGTTGCCGCTAAGGCGACGAGCATGATTTCTGCGAAACGCCCCAGCCCGCATAAAATCGACATGAATCTGTCTCTATCTGAGTTCTACCTTTTGTAGGTCACGACGATAGTTTGAACTGCGCCGCTCGTTACGCCGCCGCCCCCTGACGCTTCGAATGGCGGGAATTTAATACCAAGCCGCCCGCTTGCATCTCTCTGAACAGCAAAATGGACCGATGCCTCTAATTTGTCAGTAATCAATGGCGGATTACCTCTTCCTGCTTCAGCGATCGCGCGGGCTCCGGAGAGGATAGCCTCTCTCAAGGTATCAGCCAGATTCACGGCCCGAACATTCGAGGGAGACCCCGGCGGGGGAGGCTTCAATGTAAGCGTGACCGTCGTGGCATATTCATTGCTTTGCCCACCGCCAAGCTCCACAACGAACAAGCTGATCTTCCCGTCCCCTTTGACCTGGACTGAGGTCTTCGCCACAAGAACCGCATTGTCGAGCTTGGGGAGCTTTTCCCTTGACTCACTAACCTGTAGAAGAGCCACCTTCAATTGACGCACGAGTTCTTCGAGAGGCAGGGGGCCCGCGTCCGTCTGCGTCATTCCACTCGTTGGCGCGAGCATTAGAAAGACGACAAGGCAAATGATGCGATGCATCGCAAACTCACTCCCCTGTGCCCGTACAACTTTCAGCTTAGTCCCATACCATGAAACAACTCGGCGCGTAACAATAAAGTTTAGGTGGCTACCTCCTTGCCTACTGCACCTTGGGCCTCTCGCACGAAGGGCCGGATGATCCCGCTTCGCGCGTTCTCCGGGCGACGACGCTAACTTGGATATGCATTACCCGAGCAGGGAGCCATCGTGCCGCCGAGCAGCACCATAATTTCTATTGTCTATGAACAAACGTCCGGACCCTTCGTAAAGCCCCGGGCGGGCTATGACGGGAGGCGCTCGTCGTGATAGCGTCCACGCGACCGTACCAAGCATGGTCTCGCATGTTCCCTCGGGTCACTATTGCCATGCTCGCGCTTGCCTTGATTGCGCCATGGCCCGCGAGCGCGCAGGCTCCCGCGCCGAGCGACGCCGCCAAGGACATGGTCGGCGCCTGGGAGATTTCCAACGCTGCCCGCGACAAGACGTGCCCCGTCACCTTTACGCTGGATGCCGCCGGCGGCGGCTATAAGCTCGACCTCGACGAGAGCTGCGGCAGCGCATTCCCCCCGCTCAAGGACGTGGTGTTCTGGGCCATGGGACCGAACGATGCGGTGCGCCTGATCAATTCCAAGGGCGACATCGTGCTCGACTTCACCGAGGTCGAGTCGCGCATGTACGAGGCCGAGCGTAAAGGCGAGGGGCTGTTCTTCCTGCGCACGCAGGCCGACGTCAAGGCCGCCACCGTCACGCCCGAGCAGATGTTCGGGGAATGGGCCTTGTTCCGCGAGTTCGAGAAGCCGCTGTGCAAGCTCACGTTGTCGAACGCCTCCGCCGGCACGGACAGCTATAAGGTGATCGTCAAGCCGGGTTGCGACGCCGCCATCGCCGACATCGGCCTGTCCACGTGGCAGCTCGATTCCGACGGGCTCTTACTCACCGGCAGCGGCGGAAGCTGGCGCTTCTCCGAGAGCGACGCCACCAGCTGGGAGCGGATTCCCGCGAGCACCGATCCGCTGGTGTTGATGCGGCAGCAGTAGCGGGACGCTTGCCGAGCATGTGCACGTCGAATGATGCGGCATTCGCCGACGACGCGCGGAGCGCCGATTGCGATTGAAATGATCGAGAACATCGACATCGCGAAGTGTACGGGCTGCGGCATCTGCGACCTGGTCTGCCCCGCCGACGTCATCCACATGGAGCCGGCGCCGCACGCGGACGAGGTCCCGGGACTGCGGCAGGTCGGTCTGCTGCCGGTCATAAAGTTCCGCGAGCATTGCATCACCTGTTTCAGCTGCGAGATCTTCTGCCCCGAGCAGATCGTCGACGTCCATCCCTCGGTCAAGAACCGCCCGCGACCGTGGTGAGATCGATGCCGGCAATCGAGGGCGTTCTCATCGACACGGATGTGCTCGTCATCGGCGCCGGCGCCGGCGGCCTGCTCGCCGCGCTCAGCGCCAAGCGGCATGGCCCGCCCGGCACCCGCGTGACGCTCGTGGATTCCTGGCTGATCGGCCGCACCGGCCACACCGCCTTCTCCAATGCCTGGAAGATCGTGGTGGCTCCCGACGACGATCTCGACGGCATCCTGCGCGAGATCGTGGCGGGCAACGACGGCATCGCCGACCAGGTGCTGGTGCGCGAGGTGCTCGCCAGTTCCTATGCGCGGCTCAAGGACTTCGAATCCATCGGCATGAAGTTCGCGCGCGAGGAGGACGGCCGCTACAAGCGGCGGCCGACGCGCGGCCTCGACCTCGCGCGAGTGCTGTATCCCGAGGGCGGCGGGCTCGAGTTCTCCTGGCTGCTGCGGCGCGCGCTCGAGGCCGAGGGAGTGCAGCTTATCGATCGGCTGTTCGTCACCGGTCTATTGGGCGGCGGCGGCGGCCGCATCGCCGGTGCCGTCGGCATTCACAGCCGCACCGGCGAGTTCCACGCCATCAAGGCGCGCGCCACCATCGTGGCGACCAACGCCATCACCTTCCGCTCCGGCTTCGTGCGCGACATCACCGGCACCGGGACGCTGCTCGCCTATCGCGCCGGTGCCAGCCTGCGCAACGCCGAGTTCAGCTACGTGCGCCCGGGGACGCCGAAATTCTACTTCGAAGGCATCACCTTCGCGATCCAGGAGGGAGCGCATTTCGTCAACGCCAAGGGCGAGGCGTTCATGCGCGCCTACGAGCCGGAATGGGCGGACGAGGCCGACGTGCCGCGCATCGCCCGCGCGATGGCGCTCGAGAACGAGAAGGGCAACGTGCCGCTCTATCTCGACATGTCGGCGATCCCCGAGGAGCTGCGCGACTATTTCATCCAGAGCAAGGTCAAATGGATGGACTACTTCTTCCGCAAGCTCGGCAACGAGGCGCGCACCGACATGTTCGGCAAGACGCCGTATTACGCGCTCAACCAGATGACCAAGATGGCGATCCGCACCGGCGCGGATTGCCGCTCCGACGTGCCGGGGCTGCTGGCGGCCGGGCTCGCGCAGGCCGGTTGCGCCAACCATTTCGCCGGCTTTCATATCGGGTTGTGCGTCGGCAACGGCTGGATCGCCGGGCGCAGCGCGGTCGAGGATCTCGAGGCGCTGCCGCCCCCGCGGCTCGATGCCGGCGAGATCCGCGCGCTGCACGCCGAGGCGACCGGGCCGCGCGACGAGGCGGCCAAGCCGGAGTCCGACCTTATCCTGCGCGACCTGCAGGCCGTGATGTTCGCCTACAATGTGGGGATCCTGAAGCGAGGCGATCGGCTGGAGACAGCGCGCCGGCAGGTCCAGGCGCTGGCCGCGCGATTCGAGGCGCTGGCGGCGCCCCATACCCACGAATTGGTGCGGCTGAAGGAAACCGAGGCGATGCTGCTGGCGGCGCGCTTCATCCTCGGCGCCTCGCTCATGCGCACCGAATCCCGGTTGAGCCACTTCCGCGAGGACTACGACGCGCGCGACGACGCGCACTGGCTGGTGTGGGTGGACATCGCGCGGGGCAACGACGGGCCGTGCTTCACCACGACGCCGGTGCCGACGCCGCTCTGCTCCGTCGCTCCGCTGACCCGACGTCCGAGCCGGCTCGACGCTCACTCCGGCGCCGTGCCGGTCTCGCCAGTTACTGGCTCCGGTGTCGACGTTCCGGGATAGCGCAGCCTGGCGAGTGGAACTGGGCAGCCGCACTCAACGAACTGCGCAGCTCACTCCGGCGCGGGCGGCAGCGGCGGCGGCACGCCCTCCGGCAGCGGGATGTCGTGGCAGTTCAGCGTCATCGCCACCATGGTGTAGTAGCCGACGAGCGCGGTGAGCTCGACCGCGCCCACGGCGTGCCAGCGCGCGAGCACGCGCCGATAGGTTTGCTCGCTCACGGTGTTGCGGCGATTGAGCTCGTCGGCGTAGTCGAAGACCGTGAGTCCGTCTTCGTCGAGCCCGGCCGGGCGACGGCCGGCATGGAGGTCGTCGATCACCGCCTGCGCGAGACCCGCCTTGCGCGCCATCTGCGCGTGGATGTGCCATTCCAATTGCGCGTGGCAATGGCGGCCGGTGACGAGGATCGCGAGTTCCTTCAGATGCGGCGGCAGCGAGGTGCGGTAGCGCAGGAGCTCGCCGAGCTGCTGCCACTTGTCGGCGAGCTCGGGGCGATGCAGCACCGCCCGCAGCGGGCCGCGCAGCTCGCCGCGCGGGCCGGCGACCACCGCGTCATAGACGCGGCGCTGCTCTACCGTCATGTCGTCGCTGGGAAAGAGTGGAATGCGGGGCAATGGTGCCTCCCAACATTATTCATGCGTGTCCCGGAATGCGGTGCAGCGCGAGCGGACGCCGAAGCCGATGCGATCGACGCCGGAGATCGTGCGGATTGTTTCCCATGACGATAGATCGCGCCGTGGCCGCGCTGCGCTGCGCCCGGGACATGCGAACGAATGCGCTGATCATTTGCTTTCGGTGCCGCTCGCCGCGCCGCACCGCGCATCGGGCCAGCCCAGCTCGCGCAGAATCTCCTCGCTGTGCTGGCCCAGGAGCGGTGGCGGGCGCTCGTGCTCGAGCCGCGCGTTTCGAAAGCGCATCGGCGAGGCGACCTGCGGGACGCTGCCCGCGACCGCATGCGCGAGCTCGATCAGCATGCCGCGATGCTTGACCTGCTCGTCGGCGAACACCTCCGGAATGGTGTTGATCGGCCCGCATGGCACGCCGGCCCCGGCGCAGGCGCGCACCCAGTGCTCGCGATCGCGTTCGCGCAGAATTTCGGCGATCAGCGGCGTTAGCACGGCGCTGTTGCGCACGCGCGCGGCATTGCTCTTGAAGCGCTCGTCCGCCGCCAACTCGGGCCGCCCCAGAACGCGGCAGAAGCGGGCGAACTGCTCGTCGTTGCCGACCGCGAGCGCGAGATGGCCGTCGCGCGCGGCGAACACGTCCTGCGGCTGGATGTTGGGATGGGCGTTGCCGGTGCGCCGCGGCGGCTTGCCCGAGATCAGGTAGTTCATCGTCTGGTTGGCGAGGAAGGAGACGCCGACATCGAGCATGCCGATGTCGATGTGCTCGCCGTCGCCGCCCGCCTGCCGGCGCGTCAGAGCGGCGAGCACGGCGATCGCGGCGTACATCCCGGTCATGATGTCGACGATCGGCACGCCCACTTTCTGCGGGCCGCCGCCCGGCTTCCCGTCGGCCTCGCCGGTGACGCTCATCAGCCCGCTCATGCCCTGGATCATGAAGTCGTAGGCGGCCTGCTCGCGCCGCGGGCCGCTCAGGCCGAAGCCGGTGATCGAGCAATAGATCAAGCCGGGATTGATCGCGGCGAGATCGTCGTAGCCGAGCCCGAATTTTGCGAGCGTGCCGGCCTTGAAATTCTCCAGCACGATGTCGGCGCGCGCGGCGAGCGCGCGCACGATACGCCGGCCGTCGGGGTCGGCGAGATCGACGGCGATCGAGCGCTTGCCGCGGTTGACGGCAAGGAAATAGCCGGCGTCGCGGCTGTCGCGGCCGGATTTGTCCCTGAGAAACGGCGGCCCCCAGCCGCGGGTGTCGTCGCCGGCGCCCGGGCGCTCCACCTTGACCACGTCGGCGCCGAGGTCCGCCAGGATCTGGCCGGCCCAGGGCCCCGCCATGATGCGGCTGAGATCGAGCACGCGGATATGCGACAGCGGTCCCGCCATGTCAGCGCCCGCGCCCGCGATGTTCCGGCCTCAGCGGCCTGCGATCCTGTCGACAACCACGACCCTCGCGCGGGTGGCGCCGCCGGTGGGCTTGCGCGCTTCCCACGGCCGCGCGGCTAGCCGGCGGTGCGCAGGTCGAGCGCCAGCGCGATCCAGGCGACCCCGTAGAAGATCAGCTCGATTCCGATGAACAGGCCGATCACCCACAGCCCGGAGACCGGCCATTGCGCCAGGATCAGAATGCCGAGCACCAGCGTGATGAGGCCGTAAAGCGCGTGCCAGCCCCAGTCCGGCAACGACACCACGAACGGGGTGACCAGCTGGAACACGCCGGCGACCAGGAAGAAGGCTCCCATCAGCAGCGTCAGGATCTCGGCGGTGACGAGCGGCCGCCAGATGATCAGCGCTCCGAGCACCCCGAACAGGATCGCGCCCAGCCAATGCTGGTACAGGCCCGCCCATTTTCCGACCATGATGGCCTGGACGATCTCGATGCCGGCGGCAATCACCAGGAGCCAGCCGAAGAACAGCATCGAGACGACGGTCGCCACCACGGAGCGCGCGACCGCGAGCACTCCGAGCAGCAGCAGGGCGATGCCGAAAGCCAGAAACCAACCCCAATTATGGATGATCTCCGCGGGAACGCGGACATCCAGAGCCTGGATCTCGGTCATGATGCGGTCTCCCCCTTGCAGCAGCGCGTGCCGCCGCCGTGCCTGCGGGTGCCGGCCAGGACGTCATTCTGGCACCCTGCCTAAAGTCTTATTCTGCCGAGGGACCGGGTCAAGCGCTCGATGTGCGACGATCAGCTGTCGTCGACCGGCTCGGTGGCTCGCACCGAAGCGCGCGCACAGAAGTCGCGGTGCCAGCTGGCGATGCGCGGATATTCGCTTCGCCAGTCCTCGTTGCCGAAGCGGAAATCGAGATAGGACAGCGCGCAGCCGATCGCGATATGGCCGATGCCGAATGGGGTGGCGGCGAGCGCCTCGGCTTCCTGGTCGAGCGCGCCGAGCACGGCCTTGCGCTTGGTCGCGAAGGTCGCGAGATGCACCTGCGACGGCTGCGCGCGCTCGCGCTCGTTGCGCAGCAGCAGCAGGAAATCGAGAAAGCCGTCGCCGAGCGCCTGCCGGCGCAGCGCGATCATGCGGGCGCGGCCGTCCGCCGGGAAGAGCTTTGGCCCGCCGTGGAGCCCATCGAGATACTCGCAGATCACCGGGGAATCGTAGAGCACGGTGCCGTCGTCGAGCACCAGGGTGGGGAGTTTCGAGAGCGGATTTTCCGCCATCAGTACGGCGTGCGGTCGCGTGGTCGCGACCACGGTGCGCACGCAGGTGACGCGGTCCACGAGCCCGAGCTCGTGCGCGGCGATCATCACCTTGCGCACGAACGGCGAGCGCGGCGACCAGTGCAGTTTCATGCAAGCCCCGGCGGGCGGCAGTCCCCGGTTGGCGCTGCGAGGGCCTTCGGGCTACCATCCCGAGCCATCGATGTCGAGCACGCCGGAAACGGGGGGTGACCTATCCATGGACTATGATCCGCGCAGCGAGCGGCACGGCCTCGCGCATGACCCCGGCACTTGCCTGGTGGTGCCGCGCCCGATTGGCTGGATCACGACCATCAGCCCGGCCGGCGTGGTCAATCTCGCGCCCTACAGCTTCTTCAACCTCATTTGCACGCGGCCGCCCTTCGTCATGTTCTCCTCCAGCACGCGTAAGCATTCCCAGCGCAACGCCGAGCTTTCCGGCGAGTTCGTGTTCAACCTGGCGACCTGGGAGCTGCGCACCGAGATGAACATCACGGGCAGCGATCACCCCGAGGACATCAGCGAGGCCGACCTCGCCGGGCTCGAGTTGGCGCCGTCGCGGGTGGTGAAGCCGCCGCGGGTCGCGCGCTCCCCGATCGCGCTCGAATGCATCTATAACAAGACTGTCGACCTCGTGCAGTCCAGCGGCAAGAAGACGATCAACTCGCTCGTCATCGGCGAGGTGGTCAACGTCCACATCGACGACGCCGTGATCGTCGACGGCAATATCGACATGGCGCGCATCCGGCCGATCGCCCGCCTGGGTTACATGGACTACACCTCGGTGGACAATATCTTCACCATGCACCGCGTCCCGGTGATCGAGCGCGAGCCGGCGAAGTAGCGGTCGAGCAGGGCGGGGCGCGCCATGGATCTCGAGCAGTTCCGCCTCGATATCGCTGACGGCATCGCCACCGTCACCTTCGACCGCCCGCCGGTGAATGCGCAGAACAAGCGCACGCGCGAGGAGCTGATCCGCGTGTTCGACGCGATCAGCGACCGCGACGACGTGCGCGTCGCCATCCTGACCGGCGCGGGCAACACATTCTCCGCCGGTGCCGACCTCAAGGAGCGCGTCGACCTCGTGCGAGAGCCCGGCGACTACGCGCGCCACAACCGGCTGGTGCGCGAGTTCTTCTACGCCGTGACCGACTGCGCCAAGCCGGTCATCGCCGCCGTCAACGGGCCGGCGATCGGCGCGGGCTTCGTGCTGATGCTCGCCTGCGACATCCTGCTCGCCTCCGACAACGCCTATGTCGCCATGCCGGAGATCAATGTCGGGCTCGCGGGCGGGGCGCGCTTTTTGATGGAGCATGTCGGCCGCTCGCGCGCACGCCTGATGTATATGACGGGGCGCCGCGTCGCCGCGGCCGAGCTCTACCGGCTGGGCGTCATCGAGGCCTGCCCGCCGCGCGATCAGCTCATGGCGGCGGCGCTCGACATCGCCCGCGACATCGCCGGCAAGAGCCCGCTCGCGGTGTGCCACATCAAGCGCGCGCTCAATACCATCGAGGAGCTACCGGTGCGCGACGCCTACCGCTTCGAGCAGAGCGTCACGGTCGAGCTCTCGCACACCGAGGATGCGCGCGAGGCGCAGCGCGCCTTCGTGGAGAAGCGCAAGCCCGTATTCAAGGGGAAGTGAGTGGGCGAGGTACCGGTTGGCGACTATATTGCTGAGGGCTCTACCGCTGTATCTCCGAATAACCATGCGGAAATGACGACGAACAAATTCATGGCTTACAAAAGCTGTCGAGCACATCGATAACCTGTGCTAAATCTCCGCCAATCTCAGCGCGCGATAGACCTTCTATTAGCATTGGCGTAGTCACTGAAAATCCTTTTCGGCGCTGAAGACTTGTTGATAATTTGGAAATGAACTCTTTCCCTGAAATTAAGGTGAGTCTTTTGTCTAGATCCTTCCAATCATTATCCAGCTGTAGACCAACCTCTTTTGAGATTGTACTTGGATCAGTCCCACTTCCGATTCCTTGAAAGAATTTTATTTTGTGTCCGACTAATTGTGCAAAAGTGTCGCTCCTGAGCTGATTTGAGACTGCATCGACCAGCCTTTTTATTTGTCTCGGCGACAACCATTTGGTCTCCGGCAGCCGCTCGCGTTGGCGGGACGCTATAACCCGTGTCAAGTTCGCAATTGTCAGGGCATAATTTTCTATTTCCTTTCGCTCCAACACAAAACATCTAAGACCGTGCTCTTGCATCTGCGTTAGAAATTTCTCAACCTCTTCCTTCGATCTGAAATCACGATCGAATATAGCAATAATATCAACTTTAAGCTTGAGTACTTCACGAAATGTCCAAGCAACTTCCTTGACTCTACGCCATTGGCCAAAACCCCCAGCCTGCAAGACAATTGTATCTAAATCGTTGTAAAACTGAGTGGCGCCAAGCTTATATGCAAACCTTCTGAGGAGCTTCTTGTCTTTGCCTTCGAAAAACACAAGTCGGCGTGCTCGCCCTAGCCGGGAGAAATCAATATTCTCGAAGGAGCCAATATAGTTGAACAGGGCTTGATAATCTTCATCGGTCAGAACTCGTCGACCAGACTTAAAATCGGAATGGATCGTTACCACTTCTCCGGGCTCTCCCTCGTTAATAATCTCAACCGAATGTGTCGCGATAAAGATCTGACCAAAACGATCATGCACAATTCGTAATAACTTCCTTTGCAAATCTGGGTGAAGGTAAATATCCGGCTCGTCAAGGACTAAAATCGACTCTTTGGTTCCGCGCATAACGTGCATTATCATTTGAAGCCACACTTGAAAACCATAGCCGGACCAATATAGTTCGCGCTCCCCTCTGCCTTCGCGGAAAAACATCTGAATGAACGCGCGATCGCGCCTCGCCCACTCAGGTCGACGAATGTCAATCCCGGGCCAGGACGATGTAACTAAGTCTTGGTATTCTTCCCACTCTTCAGAACTCTTCCGAAGCCAGATATTTCGAAAGTATCTATTTGCGAGCCTAGAGGTCTCGTTCCGTCTGACCGTTTCCTCTTGGACCATCAGTTCGGTTTCCTCCAGCGGTCCGAGGGGAGGAACTATTATAAGGTCGAGCGAGATCGCATTGCGGAACAGCCTTGAAGTCTTGAGACTGTGATCCTCGGCTTGCGCGTAGAAAACAATTGGTCGATCAGGGTGAAGGTGTACCAGCAATGTGTTACGGTTCGTACACCTGATTTCGATGACTGCGTCCTGTTCGTTGTAATTTGTTGTAATGTTTGCAATTGGGACTGGCAGCGATGCGTCGGGGAGGTGATAGCCGAACACGAGTCCCGCGCCAGCAACATCAATTGGACTGGGAGCACGTGTTCGTGCAAAGCGGAGGCAAGCTTGACAAATCCTAAGCGCATCCAGAATAGATGACTTGCCCGAGTTGTTAGGCCCGACGAGGATATTGTGCGACCGCGCAGACAGGTAGAAAGAATCAAAACGCTTGAAATTCTTTAGACGAATACCATGTACAAAAACGCTCACGCTAGCGCCTCTAACGTAAGTAAATTGTAGTCACATATTCACGATTCTAGGCTAAGGATGCAAGCGCCACGCGCATCACCGCTGGGGTATGCAAGTTACTGCTCTGCCAGCCCGAACTCGGTGAGAATCGCCACCGCCTGCTCCGGGCCCGCCGCCACGCGGCAGCCGGCATCGGCGAGCGCTGCGAGCTTCGCCGCCGCACCCTCGCGCGCGCTGCCGACCAGCGCGCCGGCGTGGCCCATGCGTTTCTCCGCCGGCGCGTGGCGGCCGATCACCATCGCCACCACAGGCTTGGGAAAGCCGCGCACCGCTGCGGCCAGCGCGTATTCCTTGTCGCCGCCGATCTCGCCGCAATAGAGCACCGCCGCGCTCGCGGGATCGTGCGCGAGCGCGGCCAGATATTCGTGCGGATTGCGCCCGACCACGGTGTCGCCGCCGATATGCGCGACCAGGCTCTGGCCGATGCCGGCCAGCGTCAATTGCCGCGCCACCGCCAGCGTGAGCGTGCCGCTGCGCGCGATCAGCGCGAGCCGCCCGGGCTTGCAGAAGCTCGGCGCGATCGAGCCGATGAGGCCTCGCCCCGGCACGTTGATGCCGAGCGTGTTCGGGCCGACCAGCCAGCAGCCGGCGGCGCGGGCGCGTTGGGCGGCTGCGAGCGCGTCGTGAACCGGCACGTGCTCGGCGACCGCCACGATGGTGCGGATGCGCGCCGCCGCGCATTCCGCGATCGCGTCGCGCACCCCTTCCGCCGGGGTGTAGAGCATCGCGACGTTCGGCTGCTGCGGCAGGTCGGCGACGCGGTCGTAGAGCGCCAGGCCGTCGAGCGTCTCGCCGCCGCGCCCGAGCGCGACGCCGCCGACGAGCGGCGTGCCGGCGGCGACAAGCCCGGCGACCTGGTTGCGGGCGTAGCGCCCGGTCGGATTGATCACCGCGACCCGCCACGGCTCGGCATCGAGGAACGGCAGGCGCTCGAACGCGGGACCGGGCATGTTAGGGTCCGAGGAAAGCGCCGGACGGCGCGGGCGGGGATACCGACATTATGCGGTTGGCGGAGATCGACGGGAAAGCCCTGTTGCGGCGCCACGGGCTTGCGGTCCCGCGCGGCGTCCTCCTCGCTGCCGACGAGCGGGTGCCCGCCGCGGCCGCGCAATGGCCGGGGCACGTGCTCAAGGCGCAGCTGCTGGAGGGCGGCCGCGGCAAGCGCGCACTGGTGCGTAAGCTCGCACGGCTCGACGAGCTCGAGGCAGCCCGCGCCGGCATCGCCGCCGCGCTCGACGATCCAGAGGCGCCGCTCCTGCTGGAGGAGGCAGTGGCGATCGCGCGCGAAATCTATCTCGCGGTCCGCGTCGACGGCACGCGCCAGGGGCTCGAGCTCATCGTCGCGGCCGACGGGGGCGTGGAGGTGGAGAGCAGCACGGCAGTGGTGCGGATCGCGCTTGCGCCTGACGCCGCCACCACGGCCGGCATGCTCTATCCCGACTTCGCAAAGCTGTTCGCGCCCGATCTTGCGGCGCGGCTCGCGCGCTACGCCGCTCGCCTGCCGGAGATGGCCAGGCGCGAGGATCTCGAGCTCCTCGAGATCAACCCGCTGGCGCTCACGCCGGACGGGCGGCTCGTCGCCTGCGACGCCAAGGTGATCCGCGACGACAGCGCGGTGTTTCGCCATGACCCGGAGGAATTTCCGCTGAGCCGGACCCTGGCCGAGCGCGCGCTTACCCCGCTCGAGCGTCGCGCGCGCGAGCTCGGCTTCCATCTGGTAGAGATCGACGGCGACGTCGCGCTGGTCACCTCCGGCGCCGGTCTCGGCATGATGATGATGGACCTGCTTGCCGATCAAGGGCTCACCGCCGCCTGCTTCATGGACAACCTGCGCGGCGCGCCCGACGAGACCATGGCCGAGCGGCTGGAGATCGCGCGCGCCATCGCGCAGCGCCCGCAGGTGAAGGCGATCGTGGTGCAGACCGTATTGGCCTCGCGCTCGCTGGCGGAGCGCATCGAGGCGCTGCTCAATTGGGTTGCGGCCGAGTCACTGCCGAAGCCGCTGTTCGTCGGCATCGCCGCCGGCCATGCCGCCACCCGCAAGATGAGCGCGGAGGCGGCGGTGGCGAAGCTCGCTGCCGCCGGCATCGCCGCCTTCACCGATCCAATCGCGCTGGTGCGCGCCGTGGCCGACGCGGTCAGGTAGCGCGAGCGCGACCCGATCCGCATTATGCTCGACATTGTCGATTCGGTCACTTCGGCGGCGTCGCGGAAATCTCGATCGCAGCGTAGTAGGCGGCGAGGTCGGCGATGTCCTGATCGCTCAGTGTCTTGACCACGATCGACATCATCTCGTTCTGGCGCGCGCCGCTGCGATAGTCGTCGAGCGATTTCACGAGGTAGCGCTCGGGCTGGCCGGCGAGGCTCGGAGCTTCCGGCAGCTTGGAGAGTCCATCGAGGCCGTGGCAGGCCTGGCAGGCGATGGCCTTGCGGCGGCCCGCGCTCGCATCGCCGGCCCCGGCCGCCGGCGCGCTCGCCGCAAGCGCCATCAGCGAAAGCGCAGCCGCCCGCAGCAAGGCGCGGGGCGCGTGCGCACCGGTGTGACTGGCGCGCACGCGACGCATACGCTCCGAAACGTCACGGGCCATCGTACCAGATGCGGTAGAGCGCGCCGGCGAGATCGTCGGACACTACGATCGATCCGTCCGGCAGCTGCGCGACGTCGACGGGGCGGCCGAGATATTCGCCGTTCTCGGTGAGCCAGCCCTGCGCGAACACTTCGGTCTTGTCGGCGGTGCCGTCCTCCTTGAGCGAAGTGAACATGACGCGTGCGCCGACCGGCGTGGTGCGATTCCACGAGCCGTGCTGCGCCGAGAAGATGCCGCCGCGGTACTTCTGCGGGAACATGCGGCCACTGTAGAACGTCATGCCGAGGTCGGCGGCGTGGGGGTCCATCTCCACCTGCGGGAAGGTCAGGTTCGGGGGCGGAGTCTGATCCTTGTACTCGGTGGTGCGCACCTTGCCGCCGCCGTAGTAGGGAAAGCCGAAGTTCATGCCCGGCCGGTCGGCGCGGTTGAGCTCGCCCGGCGGCTGGTTGTCGCCCATGCCGTCGACCTGATTGTCGGTGAACCAGAGCGAGCGGTCCTTCGGATTGAAATCCATCCCGACGGAGTTGCGTATGCCCCAGGCGAACACCTCGCGATCCTTGCCCTCGCGGCTCATGCGGATGATGCCGCCGATGCCGAGGCGCTTGTAGAGGTCCATCTTCTGCGGCGGGAACACGTTGAACGGCTGTCCGAGGGTGATGTAGAGCTTGTCGTCCGGCCCGACGCGGCACACGCGCGCGGTGTGGTTGTAGGATTCCTCCTCGCGCGGGATCAGTTCGCCCTGCTTGACCACGACGAAGGCGGCGACGTCCGGGCCCTCGTAGAAGAACTCGGCGGCGGGGAACAGGAGCACCCGGTTCTGCTCGGCGAGAAAGAGAAAGCCGTCGCGCGAGAAGCACACGCCGTTGGGCACGGTGAAGCTGATCGACGGCGCGAACTCCTTGACCTCGTCGGCGACGCGGTCCTTGTCGCGGTCGGTGACCGACCAGACCTTGTTCTTGCGGGTGCCGACGAAGGTCACCACCCCCTGCGGTCCGACCGCCATGTGACGGGCATCGGGGACGATGGCGTAGAGCCCGATCTTGAAGCCCGGCGGCAGCTTGATGCGTTCGAGATTTTTCTTGATCGCCTCTGCCTTGGCGCCGGTCTGCGCCACCTGTGGAATGTCCATCGGCGTGCCGGTGGTCTTGAACTCCCCGAGCCTTTCGAGATTGCCGGCGGTGGGCTGCTGCGCAGGCGCGGCGGCCGGCCAGCCCAGCACGAGCGCGCAGCCCGCGCATAGAAGTGCTCGCCTCATGTCGTCCTCTCCCTGTATTCGTCGCTGCTTCTTGGAAATGCGATGATCGTCCCGAAGTTTTGGGCGTGCAAGCGTTCGGATCAAGCGTTCGGAGATGCCAGCCCGGCGGACGGCGCAACGAGGTCGCAAACAACAGGCGGATCTAGCGTGAATCGGGTTGCGCTGCGTTCGGCGAAGTGCGCCTCAGGTACAGCCGCCAGGCGATGGCGCCGTCGCTGCCGCTGTGGTCCAGCACGTAGCCGGAGCGCAGCAGCGCGGCGAACTCCGGCCAGTCATCCGCGGCCTCGAAGCCGCTCGGCAGCGGCCATTGCGAATTGGTGAGCAGGATCGCTGCCGGCGGATCGTCCGCGAGCGCAGCGATGAAGGCGCGGCGCACGGAATCCGCGCCGAGCAGGAGCGAGAACCACTGGAGATGCGGGGTGGCCTGCCGCATGCCGGTGCGTGCCATCGCCAGGAACGCGCCGTTGTCCGCGTCGAGCGCCTGCACGCGCGTGCCCGGCGGCAGCCGGCGCTGCAAAGCCTGCTGCATCGCGGCGGCCGCGCGCAGCGAGGGGTGCGTGTCCACCCGCGTCAGCGCCGGCGGCACCAGCAAGGCCAGCGCCGCCGCGGTCACCGCCAAGCTGGCGAGCGCGCGGCGGGTCGGGAGCGCGGACAGGCTCCACGCGCCCCAGCAGCAAAGCCCGATCGCCAGCGGATAGATGTGATAAAACCATCCCTTGCGTTGCGCGATCAGGTGCACGAGCCCGAACAGCGCAAGCCCGATCATCACGCGCACGCGCGGCGGCTTGGCTGCCCGCAGGCTCAACGCGGCGGCGAGCGCGAGGCCTGCGACAGGCGCCAGCCAGACCAAGGTGTCGCGGAGAATATCCGGCAGTGGGCGCGACCCCAACACAGCGTATGCCGGCATCAATCCGCGCATCATCCCGATGAACGCGTCCAACGCGCCGTACGCCGCCAAGGTGGCGAGCATCAGGAGCCCGGTGGCGGCGGCGCCGGCCGCGATTGAGAGCGCTTCGCGCCAGCGCAGCCCCATCGTCCCGGCGGCAGGCAGGCCCAGCAGGAGCAGCCCGGTCGGCTTGATGGACGCCGCGATCACGGAGAAAACGCCGGCCAGCAGCAGGCTGAGGCGGGCGCGGGGAGCGCCGCGGTTCTCCGCCGCGGCCGCCGATGCCAGCGCGACCGCCAGCGCCGGGATCGACATCAGGAAGTCGCGCTGTCCGGCGGAATAGGGGCCGAGCAGCAAATGCATGATCAGCACGATGAGCGCGGCGTGCAACGCGACGGCGCGGCCCGCAGGCGCGACCAGTAGCACGATCAACCCCGCCAGCATCGCCGCGGCGCCCAGGTCGAAGGCGCGCCAGGCGATGTCGCTCATGCCGCCCGCCGCCACCACCGCGGCATGGATGACGTAGATCAGCGGCATGTTGACGTCGATGATGTCGCGGTAGGGCACCGCGCCCATGCGCATCTGATCGGCGATGAAGTGGAAGATGGTGGCGTCGCCGACCAATGGCCAGTCGCGCGAGCGCCACAGCAGCGCGCTGGCCACCGCCGCGAGCGGCAGGTTAGCCAGGGCGACGAGCCTTGCCGCACCCGGCGAGGCGACAGTGCGGGCAGCCACGCGTGTCCTCCCGCGCACGATCTTTAGATGCGGTCAATGGGCGCCGGCGGCAGTCCCGGTGGCGCCCGCCTGCCGCGGCGCCGGCCGCGTGGCGGCCAGCAGCGGGCTCAGCCCGCTGCGCGTGACCCGGCCATTGAGCTCGCGCCCGAGCGTCTCCTCGCAGAAGCGCGCGGTTGCGAGCAAGCCGCCGAGATCGATGCCGGTGCGCACGCCCAGCGTTTCGAACAGGTTGATCAAGTCCTCGGTGCAGACGTTCCCGGTATAGCCGCCGCCGTAGGTGATCTGCGCGGGATGGCCGCCGACGCCGCCGAACGAGCAATCGAAATAGCGCACCCCGGCCTCGAACGCGGCCAGCGCGTTGACCAAGCCGGTGCCGCGGGTGTCGTGCAAGTGCGCGACCAGTGTCAGCTCGGGTGCTTCGCGCCGCAGGCGGCCGATCAGGCTTTTCATCGCGGCTGGACTCGCCATGCCGGTGGTATCGCCGAGCGCGAGGTGATCGACGCCGAGATCGGCAAAGCGCAGCGCGTCCTCGACGACCAGGGCGGGATCCACCGCGCCTTCGAATGGGCAGCCGAACGCGACCGAGATTGTGCCGATCAGCCGCAAGCGGCCGCGCGCGGCCGCTGCCATCTTGCGCACGTTGTCCCACTGCTCGGTGCGCGATCGCTTGAGATTGCGCAGCGAGTGCGCTTCGCTCGCCGACACCAGGATGCTGATCTCGGTGACGCCGAAGCCCGCTTCGACATCCGCCAGCGCGCGCTCGACCGCGCGCACATTGGCGCAGGTCGCCTTGTAGTGCACGCCGGCCCGGCGCGCGAGCGAGGCGAGCAGCGCGCTGGCATCGGCGAACTGCGGCACCACCTTGGGATTGGAATAGGAGGTGGCCTCGATGCGCGGGAAGCCGAGCGCGGCGAAGCGCTCGATCAGCGCCAGTTTGGTCGCGGTCGGCACGAACTGCGCCTCGTGCTGCAGCCCGTCGCGCGCGAAGCATTCGCAGAGGACAACGTCGGCCATGGCGCGCTCTCACGCCTTCCGCGTTGCGCCTTTGAAAGCGCCCATGCGCGCGCGCCAGCCGTCCTGGCGCTGGCTCTCCTGCGCGCGCGCGTCCTGCGCCAGGTTCTCCTCGATCGCCATCAGCTCGACCGCGAGCGCTCCGCGCGGGTCGAGCTCGCTGCCCTGATCGATGCAGCGCTTGGCGAGCCGCAGCCCGGCGGCGGATGCCTTGGCTATGGTGGCTGTGATCTCCGAGAGCGCGGCTTCGAGCTTGTCCGCGGCGACAACGCGCGCGACCAGGCCCGCGATTCTCGCCTCCTCGGCGGTGAGCTTGCGGCCGGTGAACATCAAATCCTTGGCCAGGCGCTTGCCGAGCACGCGCGCGAGCCGCTGCGTCGCGCCCACCGTGCCCCACAGCGCCTCGGGCGTCGAGAAGGTCGCCTCCGGCGTCGCCACGATGAAGTCGCAGGCGGCGGCGATCTCGCTGCCGGAGCCGATCGCCGCGCCGTGCACTACGGCGATGGTCGGCATCGGCAGCGCCTCGAGCGCGCAATAGGCGGCAAACCCGCGCAGACGGCGATTGCGCACCTCGTCGATGCTCATGTCTTTGCGCTCCTTGAGGTCGGCGCCGGCGCAGAACACCGGGCCGGCGCCGCGCACCAGCACCACGCCGGCATCGTCGGCGGTCGCAGCGGCCGCCGCCGCCAGGAGGTCCTCGCACATGGCCCGGTTGAGCGCGTTGCGGCTGTCCGGGCGGTTGAGCGTGATGGTGGCGATGCCGTCGGCGAGCTCGTAGCGCACGGTGCTCCGCGTCATGTCCTGTTTGCCTCCCGTCCAGCGCCGTTCTCAGCGCGCCCGGAACGCGCGCATGCGCTTGTTGACGTCGCGGCCTTGCTCGAGCGCCTGCGCAAACGGCAGGTCGCGCACACGGTAGAACAGCTCCTTGGTGGCGGCCATGGCGGGACGGTCGACCGCGGCGAATTTTTCCGCCAGCGCGCAGGCCTCAGCCATCAGCCGGTCGGGCGCAGTCACCCGGTTGACGAGCCCCAGCGCCAAGGCCTTGGCCGCGTCCACCGGCTCGCCGCCGGCGACGAGCTCGAACGCCGCCTTCAGCCCGACATTGCGCACGAGATTGGCCATCACCACCGCGGCGACGATGCCGTGCTTGACCTCGGGATAGCCGAGTTTGGCGCTCGCCGCCATCAGCGCGACGTCGCCCGCCAGGGCGAGCCCGGCGCCTCCTCCCATGGCGGCACCGTTGACCGCGGTGATCACCGGCTTGGACAGCCGGCAGAAAATGCCCTGCAGCTCCATGGTCAGCTCGGCGCGCTGATCGACCAGCTCGGCGTTCCCGGGAGTGAGCTCCTTGAACTCGGCAAGATCGGCACCCGCGCAGAACGCCACGCCCGCGCCGGTGAGCACGATGCTGCGCACGTTCGCGTCGGCCTCGGCGCCGCGCACCGCGTCGAGCAGCGCCTGCGTCAGCGCGCGGTTGAGCGCGTTGCGCTTGTCGGGCCGGTTCATGGTGAGGATGCGCACGCCGCCGCGATCTTCGGTCAGCAGCTCGGACATGGCCTGCCTCGTTTCAAGAGAGAAATCCGTAGAGGCGCTTCATTGCTGTTCGATCGATGCAATGATTTGTCGTCCCCGCGCGGCGCCCCGCGACGCTCGCGTCGCGGGGGCCCGGTTCCGCGGACCCATATGCCAGAGCGCCGGGTGCGGCACCATGGGTCCCCGCTTGCGCGGGGACGACAGTGGAGTGGCTTCCGGCCGAACGTCAGGGCTCGCTCTCAACCAGCCCACTGTCAGGACTCGCTTTCAGTCGAGCTTGATGCCAGTCACCCTGACCACCGGCTCCCACTTCGCCCGCTCGGCTTTCACGAAGGCGGCGAACTCGGCGGCGGTGGTGGGGGAGGGCACCGCATCCTGGGTGTCGAAATGCTTTTTCAGCTCGGCCGAGCGCAGCGTGGCGGTGGCGGCGCCGCGCAGCTTGCCCTCGACCTCGCCCGGCATGCCCGCCGGCGCCAGGAGGCCGTACCAATTGTCCGACAGCACGGTCCTGAAGCCGGCCTCGGTCGTGGTCGGCACCTCGGGCAGCGCCGGGCTGCGCGTCGCCGAGGTCACCGCCAGCGCCTTGACCGCGCCCGAGCGGATGTGCGGCAGCAGCACCGGGACGTCGAGCACGATCATCTGGATGTGGCCGCCGAGGAGGTCGTTCACCGCCGGCGCCGCTCCGCGGTAGGGCACGTGCACGAGATCGATATTGGCGGCGATCTTGAGCAACTCGACCGCCATGTGCGTGAACGTCCCGGTGCCGGCCGAGCCGAAGCTGATCTTGCGCGGATTCGCGCGCGCATAGGCCACGAGCTCGGCCAGACTGTTCACGTGCAGCGACGGATGCACCACCAGCACCTCGTGCACGCGCGCCACCAGCGTGAGCAGCGTGAGGTCCTTCTGCCAATCGAACGGAAACTTGCTGGTCATGAACGGGATCGCGGAGAGCACCGACCCGCTGCTGAGGCCGATGGTGTAGCCGTCGGGCGGGCTCTTGGCGACGGCGTCGATGCCGGTCGAGCCGCCGGCGCCGGCGCGGTTCTCCAGGATGACCTGCTCGCCGAGCTCGGGGCCAAGCCCATTGGCGAGCGTGCGCGAGAAGAAGTCGGCGGGCCCGCCGGCGGGGAACGGCACGATCAGCTTGATCGGCCGGCTCGGATAGGGCTGCGCCGAGACCGGCGACACCAGCGCCGCCACCAGAAAAATCGCCGCCGGCCATAGCGCCCCGGCGAGGAGTTTTGCAATCACGGCGCGTCGGCGCATGCCATCCTCCCATGCTCTGCCGGCTAGTGTCCCGATTCCAAAGTTCGCATGGCTTTGCGGCAACCTCTGACGCGAACTTCGGAATCAGAGGGACACTCGCAACTCTATGATTCTAGTGCCCCATTTTGAACCCGAAGTTCGCAACCGGCCTTGCAGCACGATGTGTGCGAATTTCGGGTTCGGGGCACCGGCGCACTTGATGCGGGATGCCGCCGACTTGCCGTGAGCATGGATGAAGGCGCCGGGTTCAGCAACCAGCCGCGGAAGCGGAGCAGGCGCGACCGGATGAAGCACGCCGGTCCGGCCGAGGTGATAATGTGTGGGCCGGCCGGCGCGCGATCAAATCATCGCGGACCTTCCGCGGGCGAAAGGAACGCAGCCCGGCGGCGCAATCGAGGCCCACATGCCTGAGCAATCAGCCGCGGCCGGACATGTCATCGAGCTGCGCGTCGAGGACGTCTCGCAGCTCTTTCATACGCTCGATCCGTTTCCGTTTCGCGAGCGCGACCTCGACAGGGAGGCGGAGGAGTTCATCGTCAGCTGGGCGCGAGAGCTGCCGGCGGACCGGCCGCTGCGGATCGTCGTGCACCTGCCGCAGGCCCAAGTGTCGCGTCCGGAAGTGCGCGACATCGCGGCGGCGATCGCCGGATATTTCGGTCATCGCGCCCGCATCACTGGACTCGACCTCAAGGAGCTGTTCCGGGTCGGGCGCCTTTCTCTCGCCATCGGCATCGCGGTGCTCTCGTTCTCCATCGTGATCGGCCATACCGTGGTGACCAGGCTCGCGCCGGAGCCGGTCGCTGGGGTGATCGCCGAGAGCCTGCTGATCTTTGGATGGGTCGCCAACTGGCGGCCGATCGAAATATTCCTGTACGACTGGTGGCCGCTCGTGCGCCGGCGCAATCTCTACCGCCGGCTGGCGGCGGCGCGTGTCGAGCTCAAACCATACGACGGCGGCCGCAGCGCAGGCATTGCACCTGCACATTGAACGCAGCCGCGACGAAAGCGGCGCTGGAATCGACTTGGCCGTGCGCTCGGCTTGGTGCTCAGGCCGCCTTGGCGCGATCCGCCGGGTGCACCGTGCGCGCGCCGATCGCCAGCCGGTTCCAGGCATTGATCATGGCGATGGCGATCGAGAGGTCGGCGAGCTCCTTCTCCGCGAACTGACGGCGCGCGCGCTCGTAGACGTCGTCGGGCGCGTGCGTGGTCGCGATGTGGGTCAGCGCTTCCGCCCACGCCAACGCCGCGCGCTCGCGCTCCGAGTAGAGCTCGGACTCGTACCAGGCATCGAGCAGGTAGAGCCGCGCTTCCGATTCCCCGAGCTTGCGCGCGTCCTCGGTGTGCATGTGCAGGCAATAGGCGCAGCCGTTGATCTGCGACACTCGCGTCTTGACCAGGAGGAGCAGCCGGTGCTCGAGCCCGCAGCTCTGCAGGTAATTTTCCACATTGCGAAGGGCGGTGAGGCCCTGGGGGGCGACGGCAAAGGCGTTCAATCTCTGCGTCATGGTGAGCTCCTGTCGCTGGGATGGCTAATGCGGCGGCGGCCTTGCAGCACGCGGTGGGAACTCTCCCGCAGGCCGCTGCGTCGTCGTGCGCGGCGACGCCGGGCGTCGGCCGTCAGCGCTCAGGTTGGATCCCGGTCGCGCGCTTACAACCGGACGCGGCGATGCGACACGGCATGGCAGAGCCACGTGCAACGCATTGAAGTTCCGCCGCGTTGCATCACCATTCGCGCTCAGGCGAGCGTGCGCAGGTCGCGCCGCAGGCGATCGGCGCCGGCGCCCGGCAGCTGGCGCTCGACCTCGGCATGGGTGCGCCGCCAGACCGGCACCGCGCGCGCCAGCAGCGCCCGGCCCGCAGGCGTCAGCGCGAGGCGGCGGCTGCGCCGGTCCTGCGCATCCACGCTCACCGCGACCAGGTTGCGCCGCTGCAGCACCTTGAGCGCGGCGGTAAGCGTGGTGCGGTCCATCGCCAGCAGCGCCGCGACTTCGCCAATGCCGGCCGGCGCCGGGCGGTTGAGCGCCATCAGCAGCGAATACTGCCCGCTGGTCAGCCCGAGCGGGCGGAAAGCGTCGTCGAACCGGCGCGCCAGGGCGCGCGCGGCGCGCTGCAGGTGCAGGCACAGGCAGGCGTCGCGCACCAGGCGCGTGGTCGCGAATGGAACTTCGGCCGCCCTTGCCATGCCACAATTATGTTGATATCAACCTATCGTGTCAATCGGGATCAGCGTAGAGGAGCGGATCAATGCGGATGACGGCGGCCAGGATCACGCCTTGCCTGTGGTTCGACACGCAGGCGGAAGCGGCGGCGAAGTTCTACACCTCGGTGTTCGCCAATTCGAAGCTCGGCAAGATCAGCCGCTACGGCAAGGAGGGCTTCGAGGTGCACGGGCAAAAGGCGGGCACGGTGATGACCGTGGAGTTCGAGCTCGCGGGACAGAAATTCGTGGCGCTCAACGGCGGCCCGCATTTCAAGTTCAACGAGGCGGTGTCGTTCCAGGTCCACTGCGACACGCAGGAGGAGATCGACTACTTCTGGAGCAGGCTCGCCGACGGAGGCGAGGAGGGACCCTGTGGCTGGCTGAAGGACAGGTTCGGCCTGTCCTGGCAGGTGATCCCGGAGGCGCTGCCGCAGATGCTCATGGACGAGAACTCCGACAAGGCGCAGCGGGTCATGCGCTCGATGCTGCAAATGCGCAAGATCGACCTCGCCGCGCTCGAGCGCGCGCAAGCCGCCTGACTCCCGGTCAAGTCCACCATCGCCAACCGAAAGGAGAGAGCATGCCAGTAACACCGTATCTGTTCTTCGACGGCCGCTGCGAGGAGGCGATCGAGTTCTACAAGAAGGCGCTCGGCGCCGAGGTCGGGGTGATGATGCGCTACAAGGAGAGCCCGGAGAAGCCGCCGCCCGGCATGGTGCCGCCCGGCAGCGAGAACAAGATCATGCACGCCTGCCTGCGCGTCAACGGCGCCGAGCTGATGGCGTCCGACGGCTGCGCCCAGGGCAAGCCGAAATTCGAGGGCTTCTCGCTGTCGCTCAATGCCCGCGACGAAGCCCAGGCCGACCGCATGTTCGCGGCGCTCGCCGACGGCGGGCAGGTGCGCATGCCGCTCGGCAAGACGTTCTTCGCGAAGCGCTTCGGCATGGTCGCCGACCGCTTCGGCGTGGGCTGGATGATCCTCCTGGAGGCGTAATCCCCCAGATGTGGATGAGCGCGGCCCGGCTCGACCTTGCGGGCCGGGCCGCGCCGTTTTCATGCTCGTCGAAAGCCTCGCGCAGTAGCGCCCGAGCTTGTGCTTTCCTCACCACTGCAGTCGTAGGTTGGGCAAAAGCGCTGCGGCGGCGCCGGTTCGCACCGCGCTGACGGGCGCAATGCCCACCCTACGAAAATTCGCTCAGGATGGGCGCGCTTCGTCCCTGCGCCACGCGCGCTGAAAATCATTTCGCGGGCTGGTAGATTCCGCACCGACACGGAGCACCGGGAGGAAACGACGATGCGATTCAGCAAGGAGCGGATTCTCACCACCCATGCCGGCAGTCTCTCCCGGCCGGCCGACCTCATCGAAATGAGCCGCGCCCGCAGCGCGGGCGAGCGCAAGGACGATGCGGCCTATGCGCGCTGTCTCAGCGCCGCCGTTTCCGACGTGGTGCGCCGGCAGCACGAGCTCGGGATCGACATTCCCGACGACGGCGAGTTTGGAAAGCCGATGGCGGCCAATTACGATTACGGCGCCTGGTGGAACTACGCCTTCGCCCGCATGGACGGTTTCTCGCCTGCGGAATCGGTTCCGGAATCCGGGCACAAGAAATCGAGCGTCGCCGAGCTCGCGCTGACTAGCTACGGCAATCGGCGTGATTGGCAGACTTTCGGCGAGTTCTATCAGGACCCGGAGTCGAGCGGCGCCTTGCTGGGCAGTGCTGCGCGCCGCCGCGGCCGACGTCCGGTCTGTACGGGGCCGGTGAAATATGTGGGCCAAGCCGCGATCGCGGCCGACATCGCCAATCTCAAGCGCGCGCTGGCCGCAGCCGGAGTCGAGGAAGGCTTCATGTGCTCGGTCGGGCCCGGCAGCTTCGCCCGCGGCGAAGACCTCCACTACAAGACCGAGGAGGAATTCGTCTACGCCGCCGCCGACGCCATGCGCGAGGAGTACAAGGCGATCGTGGACGCCGGCATCGTGCTGCAGATCGACGACCCGAGCCTGCCGGACAACTGGGACATGATCAATCCCGAGCCGCCGCTCGCGGAGTTCAAGAAATTCGAGCGCGTGCGCATCGAGGCGCTCAATCACGCGCTGCGCGGCCTGCCGCAAGACCGCATCCGCTATCACATCTGCTGGGGCAGCTGGCACGGCCCGCACACCACCGACATCCCGTTGCACGACATCGTCGACCTCGTGCTCAGCGTCAACGCCGGCGCCTATTCGGTCGAGGCCGGCAATGTCCGCCACGAGCATGAATGGCGGGTGTGGGAGCAAACCAAGCTGCCTGCGGGCAAGCTGCTCATTCCCGGCGTCGTCAGCCACGCGACCAACATCGTGGAGCATCCGCAGGTGGTCGCCGACCGGATCCTTCGCTACGCGCGCATCGTCGGCCGCGAGAACGTCATCGCGGGGACCGATTGCGGCCTGGGCGGCCGCATCCATCCGCAGATCGCTTGGGCCAAGCTCGCCACGCTGGCGGAGGGCGCCAGGCTCGCGAGCCGCGAGCTCTGGGGACAATCGTCGGGCGGGAGGACGGCAAGGTGAAGCGCAGTGTCGAGCGCATTCTGACGACGCATGTCGGCAGCCTGCCGCGGCCGAACGACCTGATCGCGCTTTACCGCGACGACGCGCCGGACGACAGACTGCTACCGCGCTTGCAATCGGCGATCGCCGACGTGGTGCGTCGCCAGGCCCAATCCGGCATCGATGTCGTTAACGACGGCGAGTTCGGCAAGGCCATGCGCAGAGCGGTCGATTACGGGGCCTGGTGGTCCTATGTCTACGACCGGCTGGCGGGCTTCGAGTTGCGCGAGGAGCGAGCCAAAGAGGGGCGCGCGGCGTGGACCTTCGGCAGCAAGGAGCGCCGGGAGTTCGCCGAGTTCTACGCCGAGGAGGCGAGCGCAGGCCAATCAGGCAGCGCTGGCGGGGCGGCCGCGCCAAGCGCCACCAGCAGCGCCCGCATGTACGGCCTCACCTGCACCAGCCCGGTGAAATATACCGGGCACGCGGTGATTCGGCGCGACATCGAGAATCTCACTTCCGCGCTCGCCGGCACGTCCGTGCAGGAGGCGTTCATGACGGCGGTATCGCCGGCCACGCTGCAGATCCTGCCGAATAAGCACTACAAGACGCGCGAGGACTACACCTGGGCCTTGGCCGAGGCGATCCGCGAGGAATACAAGGCCATCGTCGACGCCGGCTTCATCCTGCAGATCGACGATCCGGCCCTGGTCGACATCTACGACTGGTGGTTCTCGCTCGACGGCGACATCGACGGCTATCGCAAATGGGCCGCGTTCCAGGTCGAGGCCGTCAACCATGCGCTCGACGGCCTCCCGGAGGAGCGCGTGCGCTTTCACATCTGCTGGGGCAGCTGGCACGGGCCGCATAACGGCGACGTGCCGCTCAGGAGCATCGTGGACCTGTTGCTGAAGGTGAAGGCGCAGGCCTACTCGATCGAAGCCGGCAATGTGCGCCACGAGCACGAATGGAAGGTGTGGAACGATACCAAGCTGCCTGCGGGCAAGCTCCTGATCCCGGGCTTCGTCAGCCACGCCACCAACGTGCTGGAGCATCCCGAGCTCGTGGCCGATCGCATCGTCCGCTTCGCAAAAGTGGTCGGCCGCGAGAACGTCATCGCCGGCACCGATTGCGGCCTCGGCGGGCGTGTGCATCCGCAGATCGCCTGGGCCAAGCTCGCGGCGCTGGCGGAGGGCGCCAGGCTGGCCAGCAAGCAGCTCTGGTCCTAGCACCGAGCGGCTACGCCGGTGATGCGACACGGCCGGCGAAACGCGTTTCCTCCTGCGTCCGGACGGTGCCGCTGAATCAGCTTCATCGCCTTGAGACTGGCGTGGCCGTCCTTGCCAACGATGAGGTGGTCGTGCACGGCGATCCCCAGCGGGCGCGCGATCGCCTGCGTCATTTCGACGTCGGCGCGCGAGGGCGAGGGGTCGCCGGAAGGATGGTTGCGCACCAATCCACCGTGAAGCTATCCCATTGATCGGGTTTGATTTTGCAACGGGGAGATCAGCGCTAGGGTCGGTAATGGAGGGCGGTAGGACTCCCCGATTTTTGATCATCAACATAGCGTCACGGTGCAGCTGATCGAGCCATTTTCAATCACGCGGGATGACTGCCTTCACGGCGTTTGCCCGTGCGGCATAAGAAATTCCGCCATCGGGATCGGTCGGAAGTGCATCTCGCACTGCCTGTCTCAACCTCAAGCGGTCCGCATCTGTCAGTTTGGCGACGATCATGCCTTGCGGAGTGAAAGCCGGCGTCTGGGAACGCCAGTACTCATCGAAACTCGCGAACCGCAAAGTGACCTCGATGGCGCTCGTGTCAATGTCGTGCAGTCCCGCTCGTGCTAGCAAATGATGTAGGGCGCCTCGACCTGTATCTTCAAGTCCGGGTATCGGGGGCGGCTCGAAGCCGATTTTCCGAAAACCAAGCCTCAAGGGCCAACCGGAACTGCGCTCTCCAGCAAAATCCCAAACGTAGCCCGCAACACAGCCGTGAGGACGGCAGACACGGCGCATTTCGGCCAGGGCTCGCGCGCAGTCGGGAATAAAATTGATCACCAGGCCAGATGCAACGAGGTCGAAGACCCCGTCCGGGAACGGAATGTGCTGCGCATCGGCAACGCGAAGGTCGACGCGAGTGTCTTGCAGACGCGTTCGCGCGTATTCGATCTGTGCCGCCGCCGGATCGATCGCTGCAACAGACGCGGGCTCGCTTGTATCGAGCAGCACCTGCGTGAATGCGCCAGTGCCGCAGCCGATCTCCAGCCAACGAGCACCCTTTGGAGGGGCCAGCCAATCAAGAAAGAGTGCGCCGAGAGCCCGGCTCCAGCGTCCCATGAAGTGCTCGTATGCTTGCCCGTCGTCGAAGACGACCGTCGTATCTGCCACGCGATTCCTCCTTCGGATAACTCATGGCCGCAATCCCATCGGGTATTACCAGAGGTTAGAACAACTTCATTGCTGGGCAACGCAGGCGTCTCGCGCCAGCTACGTTGATCCCTACTCTTTGAACTTGGCTGAGATCGAACGCGACGCCAATGTCTCGTTGATGCTTGAATTGTAGTCGTCAATATGGCGGCGTCCGTGAGGTAGTCGGGTTAGGAAGAAGTAGGGGCCCCGAAGCGGGCGGATCTGGCAGGTCGCTCACCCAGCGGGCGCACGACCTCACGGGCACACCGGATGAATCGCTCCGCTACCGGGCTTAGAATCCGGCGCCTCAGGGTCACGACATTGACGGGCCAGGCGGCTATCGGCAGATCGACCGGCAGTGCCCTTAGGGAACTACAAAAGGCCACCGAGTATGGAATGGCTGTGAGGTAAGGACCGCGGTCCAGAAAATGGGTGATAACCGACATAGAGAGTGTGACGAGATTCGCATTCGGCAGCGGTAGGCCACGCGCCTGGAAAGCACGAGCGAGAAGGCGGTAATTGCCGGTTTCGGCCTCCTGCATAATCCAAGGCTCGTCGACCAGGTCGGCCAAGTCGATCTTTCGCCGGCGGACCCACTTGCTCTCGGCGCCGGCGACGATCACCAGTCGGTCGTTGAACAGTGTTTCAATCTCGAGGTCCTTGGCGGGCGCTTCATGCGTCGAGAGCCCGCCGCGGCCAAGGATCAAATCGTACCGTCGCTCTCGCAGCCCGCGCAGGTCACTCGTGGTGGCACTGGTGGCTACCTCGTCGAAGTGCAGAACGACCTTTGGATTCTCATTGACGAACCTCTCAAAGAGACGCGGCACGATTGAAAACGCAATTCCCAACGGACACGCGATCCGGATTTCCCCAGCCGTTGGGTCCGACAGTGTCTCGATATCGGCGATGCTCTGCTTCAATTCATCGAACGCAATCAGTGCGCGTTGGTGCAGGGTGTGGCCGTACCGGGTCGGCTCTACGCCCTTGGCACTGCGATCAAGCAGTCGGACGCCGACGACGTGCTCAAGATCCGCGATGACTTCTGATACCGTTGGGGTAGACACGCCCAGCTGACGCGCGGCCATTGCCAAGCTGCCATGTTGGATCACGGCCATGAAGACATGCAGCTGCCGGAGTTGCATGCGTCGGCCAATTTGGCTTTCCCAGTTGATCCTTCTCGGCATTAGGAAATTGCCTAATGGTCGTTAGAAAAATCCTATGTTCACCGAATAGCATCGACGGGCTAGGGTTGCAATCAAGTATCGCGCATTCAGCGAGTGACTATGACGGAGGATCTCGTGAGGCTTTCCCGTCGCGTATTCGTGCGGGGCTTGGGCGGTGCGATCGCGATGCCGGTCATTCCCGGCATGGCGCGAGCAGAAGTGTATCCGGCCCGCCCCGTGAAGCTGGTTGTAGGCTTTGCGCCGGGCAGCGGGCCCGACATTATCGCGCGCCTCACGGCCGACTGGCTTTCGAAGAAGCTCGGTCAGCCCTTTATGGTTGAGGACCGGCAGGGCGCCGGCAGCAATATTGCGACCGAGACCGTTATCCGCGCGCCTTCCGACGGCTACACACTTCTGCACGCCACGGTGGCGAACACTATCAATGCCAAGCTGAATGACCGTGTCGATTTTACGCGTGATACCACGCCGGTCGCGGCGATTGCCCGCGCCTCCTTTTTCTTGGTTGTCCAGTCCAGCTTTCCGGCTAGAACGGTTCCCGATCTCATCAAATACGCGAAGGCCAATCCGGGTAAGCTCACAATGGGCTCGAGCGGCAGCGGCAGCGCACCGTACCTGGCGGGCGAACTGTTCAAGATCATGAGCGGCACGGAAATTGTGCACGTGCCTTACACAGGCACGCCGCAGGCGATTACCGAGCTTCTTGCTGGGCGCATTAGCCTCGTGGTCGCCGATCCCTCAGCGATCGAGATTGTAAAGGCCGGGAGGCTGCGTGCTTTGGCGGCAACCGCCGCTTCAACGCAAGATATCCTGCCGGACGTTCCACCATTGGGAAAGTTTCTTCCTGGGTACGAGGCCAGCACTTGGCATGGAATCAGCGGGCCAAAAAACCTCCCTTGGGACATCGTGGCCCTACTCAACCGTGCCATCAACGACGGGCTCGCGGATAAGGGGATGAAGGCGCGACTTGCACAGGTAGGTTTTGCACCAATGGGCGGTTCGCCTCTAGAGTTCGGCAAGCTTATCAACGACGAAGCACACAAGTGGAGTGACCTCATCCGCAGGGAAAACATTAGTCTCCACTAGCATTGAGTTTGGGAGGGAAATGCAGGCGCAGCAAATGACGTTTTCGCGAAGGTCCCTTCCCAAAGGTGCCAACAAGGAACAACGGGTGTCGTATTGCGGGAAATCAATGCTGTGTCCGCGTCGGGCCGACGGGACATGCTGGAATGTGAACCCACCTTCACAACTCGCGCGTTTTCGATCGTCGAGCTTGAACCGGCGGTGTTTGCGCCGTTGGTCGAGGCTTGGCGCGAACTTGGTTTACCGGGATGACTGGCGTTGGTGATGTGATTTTGGTTGCTGGATGGCCGGTCAAAAGTGGAAGAACTCGGGCTGAGCAAACGTTTTCCAGTCTTCTCCCGAAACCGGACATCGTTGGTTCAAATCAGCTTTAGTGCCTTCAGGCTCGCATGCCCGTCGCGTCCCACGATGAGGTGGTCGTGCACCGCGATCCCCAGCGGGCGCGCGATCGCGGCGATCGCCTGCGTCATCTCGATGTCGGCGCGCGAGGGCGAGGGGTCGCCGGAAGGATGGTTGTGCACCAGGACGATGGCGGTGGCGGACAGCTCGAGCGCGCGCTTGACGAGCTCGCGCGGATAGACCGGGGTGTGGTCGACGGTGCCGGTCTGCTGCAGCTCGTCGGCGATGAGCGCATTGCGCTTGTCGAGAAACAGCACGCGCAACTGCTCCTTGTCGGCGAACGCCATGGCGGCGCGGCAATAGTCGAGCACATTTGTCCACGACGACAGCACCGGCCGCTGCTTCACCTCGCCGCGCGCGAGCCGCGTCGCCGCCGCCTGCACGAGCTTGAGCTCGGTGATGGCGGCATCGCCCAGCCCCTTGACCTCCTTGAGCCGCTCGACCGGCGCGGAGATCACCTCGGCGAACGAGCCGAACCTTGCGATGAGGTCTTTGGCTAGCGGTTTCACGTCGCGCAGGGGAATCGCACGGAACAGGATGAGCTCGAGCACCTCGTAGTCGCTCACCGCCTCGCTGCCGGCGGCGAGGAAGCGCTGGCGCAGCCGCTGGCGATGGCCATGGTAGTGCGGCGCCGGCTCGGCCGGCTGAGAGGGCGGCTTGGCCGAAGACGTCTTGGCTTTGTCACCAGACATAGGGGGCGTCATCGTCGCGCGCACCGGCGGGAGTGCCGCTGCCCGCGCAGGATGCCGGCGATGGCTGCGTTTTGCAAAGGGCACAGGCGCCCGGTTTCCCGGGCGCAGCGCAGCACGAAGCGCTTGCGGAGTGGTGCGCTGCAGAACCGGGGTCGTTACGGCCTCTGGCGGTCCCGGATCAGCGGTGCACCGCTCCGCAGCGCAACAACCCTTGCACAGACTTGCGTAAGATTGTCTGCGCTGCTGCGCGCTGCACCGCATCCGGGACACGATCCCAGACCCCGACGCCCGAGAAAGGACGGTCAGCGCGCCGCGGTCGCGACCTGCGGGCGGTCGAGCCCCTTGGGCGAGAGTGTGAAGATCTCGACCCCGCTCTCGGTCACCGCCACCGTGTGCTCGAACTGGGCGGAGAGCGAGCGGTCCCGCGTCACCGCGGTCCAGCCGTCGGACAGCACCTTCACGTGCGGCCGGCCGAGATTGATCATCGGCTCGACCGTGAAGAACATGCCGGGGCGCAGCACGATGCCTTCGCCCGCGCGCCCGATATGCACGATGTTGGGCTCGTCGTGGAACAGGCGGCCGAGCCCGTGGCCGCAGAAGTCGCGCACCACGCTCATGTGCTGCGCCTCCACGTAGCCCTGGATGGCGGCGCCGATGTCGCCGGTGGTGGCGCCGGGCCGGATCACCGAGATGCCGCGCATCATCGCCTCGTAGGTGACCTCGATCAGCCGCTCGGCCCGGCGCGGGATCGTGCCGACGCCGAACATGCGGCTGGAGTCGCCGTGCCAGCCATCGAGGATGAGGGTGACGTCCACATTGACGATGTCGCCGTCCTTGAGCGGCTTCTCGCCCGGAATGCCGTGGCAGACCACGTGGTTGACCGAGGTGCAGGTCGACTTGCGGTAGCCGCGATACATCAGCGTCGCCGGCGTGGCGTTGTGCGCGACGGCGAAATCGAACACCAGGCGGTCGATCTTCTCGGTGCTCACGCCGGGACGGATCTCGTCGACCAGCATGTCAAGGCATTCCGAGACCAGACGGCCGGCCTTGCGCATGCCCGCGAAGGCGGCGGCGCCATGGAGCTTGATCTGTCCGGTCTTGCGCTGCGGCGCCAGCGCCGCGTCGACGTAGCTCATCAAGACATCGCGGCCGAGCCGCCTCCTGCGGCTCATCCAATTGCCGCTGCTGCATTGCAATGTAAGCAAGGACGCGCCGGACGCAAGCCAGAGCATGACCCCGAAAAGTGGCTACCGGTTTTCGGAAAAGATCATGCTCCAGCAACAAGCGCGAGCTACCACTCCGCCATTGTCACCGGCTCAACCACGTCGATGCCGTGGCAGGTGATGGCGCAGCGATAGGCGAGCGCCTCGACCCCGGCGCGGCGCGCCGCGTCGAAAGCCTGCCCGTAGGCCGGGTCGATGTCGCGGGCGAGGGTGAAGCGCCGCGCCGAGGGGATCTGGATCAGGAACAGCATGACCGCGCGTGCGCCGGCGGCCGCCACGGCGGCGAGCTCGGCGAGGTGCTTGGCGCCGCGCTTGGTCACGGCGTCGGGAAATTCCGCCAGTTGCGGGCGGCGCATGAGATGCACGTTCTTGATCTCAAGGTAGCACGGCGGCCGGCCCGCATCCGCGAGCACAAAGTCGACGCGCGAGTTCTTGCCGTAGCGCACCTCGCGCCGGAGCGAGGCGTAGCCCGCGAGTTCGGGAATGGCGCCGGCCGCGATCGCCTCGGCGGCGAGCGCGTTGGGATGGGCGGTGTTGATGCCGACGAGCTCGGCGCCGCCGCCGAGATCGACCTCGATCAGCTCCCAGCTGTGCACGAGCTTGCGTTTGGGATTGTCCGAGCGCGACAGCCATACCCGCGCGCCCGGGCCGTTGAGCCCGGTCATCGCGCCCGGATTGGCGCAGTGCACGGTTAGCGTCTCGCCCGAGGCGAGCACGACGTCGGCGAGGAAGCGCTTGTAGCGGCGCACGAGCGTGGCGGGAATGAGCGGAGCAGGGAAGCGCATTGCGGTTAGACCAGAGAACGCTTCGTTTGGCGCGACGTACGGTTGCCGCGCGCTTGCCGCTGCGGTTGGTCCATTTCATCGGGTACGCGTTTCACCGGGTACTCGCTGGACGGCACAAGCCAGAGGGGCGGCGCGGGCGGCGCCCCTCCATCACGTGCGCCGCGTGCGCGGGTCACTTCGCCAGCGGATCCGGGCGCAGCTGGAAGTGCACGGCCATCGGTTTGCTGCCCTTGCCGCCCTCGATCAGCCAGGGTGTGCGGTCGCCGCTCGAGCTCCACAACCCGCGGCCCTTCCAGCCCGCATTGGGATCGTCGATGCGGCCGTCGAGCCCCTTGGCGTAGAAGCCGAGCGGATAGGGCACCCGCAGCGAGACCATCTGCCCATCCTTGAGCGCGACCAGGCCATCCATCAGGTTGGCGGTCGACATCGGCACGTCCTTGCCAAGCCCGAACGTGTCGTGCTGGTCGACCCAGCTGTAGTAGCTCGACTCGGCGCTGTTGTCGCCGATGCCCTCGAAGCCGGGTCCCGGATACTTGTAGAACGACCAGCCCTCCGGGCAGTGGTCGCCGGTCGCCTTCGGCCCGTTGAGCGGAGCCTTGCACTTGCGCCGGTCGAAGCTGCCGATGTGGCCGCTGGCGAGCGACACCCACACCACGCCCTGGCTGTCGATGTCGCCGCCGCGCGGGCCGAAGCCGGGCAGCGGCACGTTGTAGATCTCGGCGAGCGCGGTCTCCGGCGGATTGGAGCCGGGATTGAGCCGCACGATCGCGCCGGGATTGGCGCGCAAGGTGCCCCACACCGAGCCGTCGACCGGGCTCGGCATCACCGCGTAGAACACCTGCGCGATGCGCTTGTCCTTGGTCGCATCGAGCGGCTGGTTGGGCTCGACATAGTCGTCGCGTTTGCCGTTGCCGTTGGTGTCGAGGATGAGCGCGGTCCAGCCCTGCGACTTGGCGGCATCGCCAGTCTCGTCGAACAGCTTGGTGTTGACCCAGCCGACCACGCCGCCGCCGCCGCCGCTCGAGGTCCACAGCGTGTCGTTGGCGTCGTAGCCGAACTGCAGGTGATGGGTCTGGAAGCAGGTGTCGACGAAGGTGTACGTCATCGTCTTGGGATCGAGGATCGCCAGCGCCCGGTGCGTCTGCTCCAGCGGGAACAGCTTGGCCGAGGGATGCGCGGAGCCCTGCTTGCAGAAGTCCGGGTTCTTCGGCCCGCGTACCGCCGCCGCCAGCCACACCCGGCCCTTCTTGTCGAACATGGAATTGTGGTTGTTGATCTTGGTGTCGTAGAGCTTCTCCTCGCCCCAGTACGGGGAAGGCCCGAGCGGCTTGTCCATGGCCGCGTGCCCGGGCCCGAGCCCTTCCGGCGTGTCGGGATCGCGCACGGGCGCCTTGAAGTCGGTCACCGTGCTGGTCTTGGGATCAAGGATCGGGATCACGTCGGTCGAATATTCCGGCGAGCCGAACAGCGGTCCGTAGCCATTCACCGTCGGATTGCGCCGGTCCGACGAGATCAGGTCGTGCAGGTACTTCTTCGGGTTGCCCCAGTCCCAGGTGGTGACCACGATGTTGCGCTCGAGCCCCTGCGGCCGCGTCGGCTTGCTGTGCGGCAGCTCGCCCTTGGCCACCCGCTCGGTCCAGTCCGCGAAATACTTGATCGGCGCGCCGGTGAGCTGGCCCGCCAGGATGTTGACCATCAGCGCGCCCGACTGCCCGGCCTGCGTGCGGCGCACCCAGGCCTCGGCGTGGGTGGAGAATTCACCGAGTCCCGGCGGCAGCGTGCGCGTCGACAGCTGCCCGAGCTGGTGGCAGCCGACGCAGCCGTTGTTCTTCATCAGGTTGAGCCAATCGGTCTGCTTGACCTTCTCCGGGATGTCGCCGCCCTTCTGGCCGAACTGGCTGGCATCCGGAATTTTGAGCATCGAGTACCAGTAGATCGCCGGATAGTACTGCGCCGCCGCCGCGTCATTCGGGGCCGGGACCGCGCTGAGGTTGAGCTGCTGGCCCGGCTCGGCGTCGACTTTGGGGGAGTCGACGAGCCCGTAGCCGCGCACCCACACTTTATATTTGGCCTTCGGCAGGTCGGGAACGACGTAGCGGCCCTGGTCGTCGGTCACCACCATCTTGGCATAGCGGGTCGGGAGGTCGTGGGTCTCCGCGATCACCCACACCCCGGCTTCCGGACCGTTGGGGGAGCGCACCACGCCGCCGATGTCATCGGCATCGATCGCGACCGCCGGGGCCGCGCTCGGCTGCTGGGCGGCGAGCTTGGCCGGCGCGCCCGTCAATACCGCGGCGATCGCGATCGCCGCCACGCTCAGACACAAGCTGGTTCTGATTTTCATGGTTTTCCTCTCCCTCGCTCCCGCTCTTGGCCGGCGGCGATGCGCGCGCAGGCCATGGCGGGATGTGAACCGCGGCCTCGGGCGCGATTGTTCACCCAAACCCGGCCGCTGTCTATTCACCTTCCGTGCAAATTGCGCATTCCCGGATCTCTCCGCTGTCATGCCCGCGAAAGCGGGCATCCAGTAACAGGTGAACGTGCGGTAGCGGCGCCTTGCAGCCCGGCCACAATGACAACCAAGCAGTCAGCGCACGAACGTGCCGCCGCGGTCCTCGTCGATGTGGATGCGCACGATCTCGTCGAACGAGTTCTCCGCCGCAAATCCGAGCTCGCGCGCGCGGCGCGCCTCGATGCGCTGCGGCCAGCCCGCGACGATGCGCGCGATGAGCGCGTCGGGCTCACGGCGGATGCGCGCGGCGACGCGCTCGCCGGCGATGCGCCGCAGCGATGCGATCTGCTCCGCCACCGTGCAGCATACCCCCGGCATCGAGAGATTGATGCGCGGCCCGAGCGCGTCGCGCGGCAGCGCAGCCGCATGCACGAGAAAGCCGACCGCGGCGCGCGGGCTTGCATGGGTGTGCACCACGGTCTCCGGCACTGGCAGCACCGCCTCGACCCCGGCCAGCGGCTCGCGGATGATGCCGGAGAAGAAGCCGGACGCCGCCCTGTTCGGCGCTCCCGGGCGCACCACGATGGTCGGCAAACGGATGCCGATGCCGTCGCAGAAGCCGCGCCGGGTGTAGTCGGCGAGGAGCGCTTCGCCGATCGCCTTCTGCGTGCCGTAGGAGGTGAGCGGCGTGAGGTGAAAGTCGTCGGGAATGGCTGGCGGGAACGGCGCGCCGAACACCGCGATCGAGGAGGTATAGACGAGCCGCGGCCGGTAGCCGTCGCCGGCGGCGCGCACGGCCTCGAGCAAGGCGCGCGTGCCGTCGAGATTTACGCGATAGCCCTTGTCGAAGTCGAGCTCGGCCTCGCCCGAGACGACGCCGGCGAGATGGAAGATGACGTCGGGCCGGCTCGCGACGGCCGCGGCGGCTTTGCCCGGCGCCGACAGGTCGGCCGCGACGGCGTCTACCCGCTCGGCAAAGCCTGACGGCCTTTCGGGCGCCACCACGTCGAGCAGCGTGAGGGCGCCGATGGGTTTGCCGTCGAGCGCGCCGTCCTTGACGAGCCGGTCGGTGAGCTTGCGGCCGATCATGCCGGCCGCGCCGGTGATCAGGACATGCACCGTGGTCTGCTCCCTTCTACGGTTCAAGCATGCGCGCTTCACCCGCCAGCCACAGGCGAGAGCGAACGTGGCTCCGCCGCGGCGATCATCGCTTCTTCATATCCTCGCGGAAGAAGCGGTTGAGCTCGGCGTTCGCCATGGTGCCGGCGAGGCCCGCGAAGCTGCCGGTGTCGGCGATCGCGCGCGCGGCCCGGCTCACCGCGGTCCAAGCGACCCGCGCCAGCGTGCCGCCCAGGCTGATGCGGCGCACGCCAAGCCCGGCGAGATCGGCGACCGTCAGCTCGGTGGCGCTCGCCATCAGGAAGTTCACCGGCTTCGGCGCCACCGCCTTCACCACCGCCGCGATCTCATCGCGCGTCTTGATGCCGGGCGCGTACAGGCAGTCGGCGCCGGCCGCCGCGAATGCCTTGAGGCGGCGGACCGTCTCCTCGAGGTCGGGGCGCCCGCGCACGAAGCCCTCGCTGCGCGCGGTGAACACCACGTCGCCGCCGGCGGCATCGACGGCCGCGCGCGCGGCGCGCACGCGTGCGAGCGCGAGGTCGAAGTCGTAGAGCGGTCTGTCGGCGTCGTCGGTCGAATCCTCGATCGACAGCCCCGCCACGCCGGTGTCGATGCACAGCTTCACGCTCTCGGCCACGCCCTCGGGCGCGTCGGCATAGCCGCCCTCGAAGTCGGCGTTCACCGGCACGTCGGTGGCGGCGACGAGCTCGCGGAAATGCGCGAGCATCATCGCGCGCGATACTGCGCCGTCGGGCAGGCCCTGGGTGAAGGCGAAGCCGGCGCTGGTGCTGGCGAGCGCCGGAAACCCGAGCCCTTGCAGGTAGCGCGCGCTGCCGACGTCCCACGGATTGGGAATGACGAAGCATCCCGCCGCGTGCAGCTTGCGGAAGCTTGCGCGTTTCTCCGGCGTGGTGGGCATGTCCGCGTTCCTTTGCTGATGGCCGCGAATGCAAAGCGCAAGGATTGTCTCGAAGCGCGCGCGCGCTAGGATGGACCGGCGGCCGCGCCCATGCCAGCCGAAAACAATTCGCGGCGGCCGTCGCTCGTGAGGGAGGGTCCGCCATGCCGTCGCTGTCCGATCGCGCCGCCAGCCGGCGCAAGTTTCTGCAGTTCCTCGCCGGCAGCCCGTTGCTCGCCGCCGGCGCGCTCGACGCCTTCGCCGGCGAAAGCCTGCTGCCCGGGTCCAAGCTTCCGGATCCGCTGACGTGGGCGCCCATGCGCGCGGACGAGCTCATCAAGTCGCCCAAGGAGGCGATCAACGTCTTCGATTTCGAGCCGGTCTGCCGCAAGAACGTGCCGCCCGCCCATTTCGGCTACATGGCCTCCGGCATCGACGACGAGGTGACCTTGCGCGCCAACCGCGAGGGCTTCCTCAAGTTTCAGCTGCGGCCGCGCCGGCTGGTCGATGTCAGCAAGGTCGACATGTCGGCCGACATTCTCGGGGTGAAATACCGCACGCCGATCATCATCGCGCCGACCGGCGGCCACAAGGGCTACCACGAGGACGGCGAGACCGGCGTCGCCAAGGCGGCGAAGACCGGCGACCATCTGATGATCCTCTCGACCCAGGCGACCACCTCGGTCGAGGACACCATCGCCGCGCGCGGCGCGCCGATCTGGTACCAGCTCTACGCCACCAACAAGTGGGAGGTCGCCGAGCATCACGTCCGGCGCGCGGAGAAGGCCGGCTGTCTCGCGGTCGCGGTGACGGTCGACCGCTCCGGCGGGCGCAACCAGGAGACGCTGTTCCGCCTGCGCCCGTCCGACACCCGCCAATGCGGCGGCTGCCACGACCGCAGCAGCCTCTCGGCCAGCCAGAACCGCAAGCCGATGTACGACGGCGTCGACCTCTCCGGGCTCACCAACATCCAGTCCTCGGCCATGACCTGGGATTTCCTCAAGCGGCTGCGCGACACCACCAGGATGAAGATCGTGATCAAGGGCATCCTCGCCTGGGAGGACGCCGTGCTCGCCGCCGACAACGGCATCGACGCCATCATCGTGTCGAACCACGGGGCGCGCAGCGAGGATTCCGGGCGCTCGACCATTGACGCGCTGCCGGAGATCGTCGCGGCGGTCAACGGCCGCATGCCGATCCTGATCGATTCCGGCTTCCGCCGCGGCACCGACATCTGCAAGGCGCTGTGCCTGGGCGCGACCGGCGTCGCCGTCGGCCGGCCCTATCTGTGGGGGCTCGGCGCCTTCGGCCAAGGCGGCGTCGAGCGCGTGCTCGAGCTCCTGCGCATCGAGCTGCGCGCCATCATGCAGCAGGTCGGCGCGCCGACCGTCGCGGATCTCAAGCCGGCGATGGTGCGCCGGGCGTGAAGGAGCGCGCCCGTTGCGGCAGCTTGGGGGTGGGGGGCTCGGCATGTGTCCCGGGCGCAACGCAGCATGGAGCGAGCGCAATGATGCGCTGCAGACCCGGGACCCGTTACAAACACCCAACCTTGACGAGGACAAACGCGGGCATCGCGCTCTTGGCGGTCCCGGACCAGCGATGCACCGCTGCGCTGACGCCTGCGCTGCATCGCATCCGGGACACCCGCGCAGAGGAAACAGAGGTGGCTCCATGCTGAGGACTATTCCCGCCTTCGACCGCATCGGCGAGGAGAACGCCTTCGCGGTGCTGGCGCGCGCCAATGTGCTTTCCGCGCAGGGCCGCGACATCATCAACCTCGGCATCGGCCAGCCCGACTTCCGCACCCCCGACTTCATCGTCGAGGCCGCGATCAAGGCGTTGCGCGATGGCCACCACGGCTACACGCCGGCGGTCGGCATTCCGCCCCTGCGCGAGGCGGTCGCCGCCGACCTCGGCAAGCGCTTCCAGGTCGAAGTCTCGCCCGACGAGGTGATGATCCTGCCGGGCGGCAAGCCCACCATGTTCATGTCGATCCTGATGTTCGGCGAGGCGGGCGCCGACATCCTCTATCCCGATCCCGGCTTTCCGATCTACCGCTCCATGATCGAATACACCGGCGCGCGCCCGGTGCCGGTGCCGATCCGCGAGGAGAACGGCTTCGCGTTCTCGGCCGAGGAGACGCTGGCGCTGATCACGCCGCAGACGCGGCTGCTGATCCTCAATTCGCCGGCCAATCCCACCGGCGGCGTGACGCCCAAGCGCGAGGTCGACAAGCTCATCGCCGGGCTTGCGAAGTTTCCCGACGTCGCCGTGATGTCGGACGAGATCTACGACCACATGGTCTACGACGGCGAGACCCATGTCTGCCTGCTCGCCTATCCTTCGATCCGCGACCGGCTGATCCTGCTCAACGGCTGGTCGAAGACCTACGCCATGACCGGCTGGCGCCTGGGCTACGCGGTGTGGCCGGGCAAGCTCTACGACTACGCGCGCAAGCTCGCGGTCAACCTGCATTCCTGCGTCAACGCCGCCACCCAATATGCCGGGCTCGCCGCGCTCACCGGACCGCAGGACGAGGTGGCGAAGATGGTGGCGGAGTTCGACCGGCGCCGTAAGGTCGTGGTCGAAGGGCTCAATCGCCTACCCGGCGTCTCCTGCGCCACGCCCAAGGGCGCGTTCTACGCCTTCCCCAACGTCAAGCGCACGGGCTGGAAGGCGAAGGCGCTTGCCACCGCGCTGCTCGAGGACGCCGGCGTCGCCATCATCGGCGGTCCAGATTTCGGCATCCTGGGCGAGGGCTATGTGCGGCTGTCCTACGCCAACTCCACCGCCAACATCCTGCGCGCGCTCGACCGCATGGGCGACTTTCTCGCGAGCCGCAAGGCGGCGTAAGCTGCCAACAGATTGACGTGGCAGTAGTGGAGAGCCCGCTCGGGGTAGCCGCGTGAGCTTCGTGTGTCCCGGATGCGGTGCAGCGCGAAGCAGCGCAGATAAGTTTACGCAAACTATGCAAGCGTGATTGCGCTGCGGAGCAGTGCACCGCTGATCCGGGACCGCCCGAGGCTCCGTGCGCGTGTTTGCAATTTTGAAAGTTGGGTGCTCGTAACGGTCCCGGTTCTGCAACGCATCATTCCGCGCCCGCATTCAAGCGGGTGCAGACGGGCAGGCCGGCCCGCGCGCGCTTCATGCCGCGTTGCGCCCGGGACGCGGGTGTGTGTGCGGGCCGCATACTCGCTCACTCTCGCCCTTGACCAATCGCGCTGGGAAGAGGTTTTTTCGCATCCGCGAGGCTGCAAGGAGCATCCACCATGTCCGAGCTTTCCGAGGAACAGCGCCTGATGCGGCAGTCGTGCCGCGAGTTCGTCGATGACGTCGTGATTGCGTTCATCCGCGGCAACTGGCAACGCGAATGGCTGATGACGCCGGAGGATCGCCTGCCCAGGGAGATCCTGGAAGGCGCCGAGCAGGTCGGCATCCGCACGCTCGGCGTGCCGGAAGAATTCGGCGGGCTCGAGCTCGATCCGAAAAGCGAGGTGCAGACCTTCGCCATCATCGCCGAGGAGATCGCGCGCGGCGATTCCGGGCTCGCCGACAAGCTGGTGCAGAACTGGAAGGTGGCGGTGCTGCTGCGCAATCTCGCGCCCCGCCATCTGCAGGAGCGCTGGTTCAAGCGCCTGGTCGAGGACCCGCAGTTCCTGCTCGCGCATTGCCTGACCGAGCTGCGCGGGGCCTCGGACCGCTGGCTGCCCTACAACGTGCCGGAAGCCGCGATGCAGACGCGCGCGGTGAAGCAGAACGGCGGCTGGGTCATCAACGGCCGCAAGCAGTTCATCTCCAACGGCTACGACGCCGGCCTCTACGTGGTCTACGCCAACACCAATCCCAAGCTCGGCATGCTGCAGGGCACCTCATCGTTCCTGGTGCCGCGCGACACGCCGGGGCTGACCGTGGCGCGCTGCAACGAGACCTTGGGCTGCCGGTTCATGAACAACGGCGAGCTGGTGTTCGAGGACATGCGCGTGCCCGACGACCACCTGCTCGCCGAGAACGACGCGCTCGGCCGCGCCGGCGTCTATTTCCGCCCGGGCAAGATCATTCAGGCGGCGAAGAATCTCGGCGTCGGCGTGCGCGCCTTCGAGGTCACCTCCGACTACGCGCAGAGCTACGTGCAGGGCGGGCGCATCCTGATCAAGCACCAGGCGGTGGCGCTGCGGCTGGCCGACATGGCGACGCGGATCGCGGCGGTGCGCGCGCTGCTCGGGCGCGCCGCCGGCGCGGTCGATGAGAACGCTCCGGACGCCGACGCGCTGTGCAACATGGCCAAGGTGTTCGCGTCGGAGGAGATCATGAAGGTCGCCCAGCACGCGGTTGAGCTGCACGGCGGCAACGGCATGATGCTCGATTTCGGGGTCGAGAAGCTTTTCCGCGACGCCGCCATCTTCCTGCACATGGATGCCACCGCCGATATCTCCAAGCTCAAGATCGTGAAAGCGATGTTCCCTGCCACCGCCGGCAAATACGCCGGCCCGGAGTAGGGGCGCGTCGAATGTCAAAGGTGTCATCGCCCGCGAAAGCGGGCGATCCAGTAACCACAATATTTTGTTTGATGCGCGGTAATGCATCCTCGTAACTTCGGTGATTACTGGATCATCCGCTTTCGCGGATGATGACACGGGAGGCGCCGGCACCTCACCCCCGCTGCGTGAGCCGGAATCCGATGAGCACGATGGCGAAGCCCGCGAGCTGCGCGAGGTTCGGCGCCTCGCCGAGCGCCAGGAAGCCGAGCAGGAGCGTGAAACCCGGTACCAGCGAGGGGAACACCGCGGCGCGGCTCGCGCCCAGCAGCACCACCGAGCGCGTGAACAGATAGGTCGCACCGGCGCCGGCAAAGACTCCCTGCGCGACGAGCTGCAGCAGGTTCTCGGCCAAACCCATGGCGACCATGCGCTCGAAGCCGAATAGAAGCCAGTGCACGGGGATGACGAACAGCGACAGCACGCTGGTCGCCGCGACCGCGCGCATCGGTGCGATGCGCCAGCGCCGCAGCAAGGTGGCGAACACCGCGAACATGCTGCCGGCGGTGACGAAGGCGAGGTCGCCGACGAGCCCGTGCATGCCGATGGTGGCGAGCGCGTCGGCGCCGATCACCGCGAGCCCCACGACGATGACGGCGGCGCCGACAATGCGTTCGATCGGCAGCCGTTCCTTGAGCACGACACGCGCCAGCAGCATGCCGCCGAGCGCGGCGCAGGACGGCTGAATCACCCCGCCGTGGGCGAGCGGCACGAACAGAAAACCGGCATAGCTGAACAGGGCGAGCGGCGGGCCGCCGAGCAAGGTCAGCGCCGCGCCTCTTCCCCAACCGATACCGCCGAGATCGCGGAGGCCTTGGCGCGCGACCAGCGGCAGAAACAACAGCCCGGCCCATACGAAGCGATGCAACACGATATCGGGCGGTGAGAAGCCCGCCGCGATGCCGTGGCGCGCCGTCACGAACCCGATCGCCCAGAACAGTGCGGCGCCGGTGCCGCAGGCGATGCCGGCGGCCGCACCGCCCGCCGCGGGAGCGAGGAAAGCTGGTTTCAAGCGATTCCTTTCGGGGCGATGCGCAGGCCGGGTTGCGCAGCCGCTGCCCGCTCGCGGCTACCTCGATGCTGCTTGCGCGCGTCACCCGACATCTGTGCCAAGTCCTCGGTTGTCATCGTCCGCGCAACTGTCCCCGCAGCCATGACAGCGGAGAGACCGTCTTGAATCCAGCGCGTATGCGCCTTGCAGCGGCATAACAAACGAATTCGTGGCATGACAGGAATGAATTAGCAGTTGCCGGGCGGCGCACACGCATTACCAATGGGCCGAGGAACAGTCCACGATGGCATCTCTCGACGCGGTCAGCATCGGCATTCTGCTCGGCGCGCTCCTGGTGCTGGCCGGCATCATGTCGAGCCTGGTGGCCATGCGCTTCGGGGCGCCGCTGCTGCTGGTGTTCCTGCTGCTCGGCATGCTGGCGGGGGAGGCGGGCCCGGGCGGGCTCAGGTTCGACGATGTGTACGCGACCTACGTGGTCGGCTCGATCGCGCTCGCGCTGATCCTGTTCGACGGCGGCTTGCGCACGCGGTTCGCGATCTTTCGCAGCGTGCTGGCGCCCGCGGCCACGCTCGCCACCGCCGGCGTGCTGCTCACCGCAATCCTGACCGCGCCGACTGCGCACTACCTTCTGGGCGTGAGCTGGACCGAGGCGCTGCTGGTCGGCGCGGTGGTGGCCTCGACCGACGCCGCCGCGGTGTTCTTCTTGCTGCATGCCCGCGGCTTGCGCCTGCGGCCGCGCGTCGCCGCCACCCTCGAGGTCGAATCCGGCAGCAACGACCCGTTCGCCATCCTGCTCACCATCATCGTGGTCGAGTTCCTGTCCGCGGGCGAGCGCTCCTGGCAATACGTCGCCGGCATGCTCGCCGAGCAGGCGGTGCTCGGCACCGTCATCGGCCTGCTCGGCGGCCGCGCCATCGTCTTCGTGCTCAACCGTCTGGCGCTGGCGCAAGGTCTGCACGCCCCGTTCGTGACCACCAGCGCGCTGGTGATTTTCGGGCTGGCCTCGGTGCTGCACGCCTCGGGCTTTCTCGCGGTCTATCTCGCCGGCCTCGTGGTCGGCAACCGCCCGACCCGCGCTCACAACACCGTGGTGGTGTTCCTCGACGCGGTGACCTGGCTGGCGCAGATCGTGATGTTCGTGCTGCTCGGCCTCCTGGTGTGGCCGATGCGCCTGGTCGAGACCCTGTTCCCGGCGCTCGCGGTCGCCGCCACGCTGATGCTGGTCGCGCGCCCGCTGGCGGTGTTCCTGTGTCTGGCGCCGTTTCGCTTTCCCTGGCGCGAGAAGGCGTTCATGTCCTGGGTCGGCTTGCGCGGGGCGGTCGGCATCTTTCTCGCCTCCATTCCGCTGCTGGTCGGCCTGCGCGACGCCCACATCTATTTCGACATCGCCTTCGTGGTGGTGCTGACCTCGCTGCTAATCCAGGGCTGGACCATCGCGTCCGCCGCGCGGCGCCTGCACATCGCGCTGCCGCGGCACGATCCGCTGCCGCGCCGGGTCGAGCTCGATTTGCCCGGGCAGCTCGAACAGGAGATCGTCGGCTATCCCGTCTCCGCCAACAGCCCTTATCTCAAGCGCGGTCTGCTGCCGTCGTGGGCGCGCCCGACCCTGGTGGTGCGCGACGAGAAGATTCTGAGCCCACCCGAGGCGCAGCCGGTGCGGCCGGGCGACTACGTCTATCTGCTGGCGCCGCCGGAGAAGGCGCAGGCGCTCGACCGATTCTTCGTCGACATGCCGCCGCCGACAACGCCGGACCCGCGCCTGCTCGGCGATTTCTTCGTGGCCGGCGACGTCACGCTGGGCGCGCTCGCCGACATCTACGGGCTCACGATCGCGCCGGCCGCCGCCGGCGTCTCACTCGCCGATCACATCGCCGGCGAGCTCGGGCATTCGCCCAAGCCGGGCGACGTGGTGCAGCTCGGCCCGATCGCGCTGGTCGCGCACCGCGTGGCGGGCGGCCGCGTTGCCAGCGTCGGCCTGCGCCTCGCCGACGACGAGCCGCCGGCGACCCGCACGGCGTGGCTCACCAAGGCCGCGCGCGAGCTGTGGGCACGCCTGGGCTAAGCTCCGCCTGCGCCTCGTACGCGCTATCGCTCAACGGTGAATCGCGGTTTGGTATTTGGCTTATAGCGCGCCGGCGTGCCACTCACCCGCCGCCCCCCGCATTGCGCTGCAGCCGATCCCGCAGCTTGGTGACGTCCGCGGCTTGAACCGGCAGCGCCGCGTTGCCCCACGCGTTGCGGACGTAGGTCAGCACATCCGCAATCTCCTGGTCGCTCAGGTTCCAGCCAAAGGGCGGCATCGCCGGGGCGGTTGGCGCGGCGGCAGTGGCGCCGGCGCGGTTGCCGATCAGCACGACGCGGATCAACGAGGTCGGATCGGCGGACTGCACCAGAGGCGCATTCGCGAGGCGCGGGAACAGGCTCGGGATGCCCATGCCGCTGGCGTCGTGGCACGGCGCGCAGCGGTCCTCGTAGATCGCCTTGCCGGCAACCATGCGGCGGTCTTGCGCTGATAGCGCGGCGACTGCAGTCGCGTTCCGGGGTGCGTTGTCCTTGAGATAGGTTGCGATTGCCGACAGGTCCGCATCGGTCATGTGGGACGTCGAGTTCGCGACCACTTCGGCCATCGGCCCCGATGCGATGTCGAAGGAGTTGGCGCCGGTCTTGAGATAACGGACGATATCCTCCGCGGACCAGCTCCCGATGCCGGTGCGCAGATCAGGCGTCACATCGGGCGCGTACCAATCCTGCAGCAGCGCCCCCTGCAGCGCCTCGCGGTCGCGATCACCGCCGGTGATGTTTTTCGGCGTGTGACAGGTTCCGCAATGGCCAAGACCCTCGACCAGATAGGCGCCGCGATTCCAAGTCTCCGACTTGGTTGGATCGGGGCGGAACATGCTGGGCCTGAAATTGATCAGATCCCAGGTCGACGTTGCCGGGCGCCGCAGGTTGAACGGGAACTCGAGCTGGTTCGCGCGAACCTCGTTGCGCACCGGCTCGAGCGTGCTCAGATAGGCCCAGATCGCGGACGCGTCCTCGCGGGTGACCTTGGTGTAGGCCGGATACGGCATCGCCGGATAGAGCCGCTTCCCGTTCTTGCCGATGCCTTCGTGCAACGTGCGCCAGAAGTCCTCTTCGGTCCAGCTGCCGATTCCGGTCGCGACGTCGGGCGTGATGTTGGGGCCGAGCAGCGTTCCGAACGGCGTCTCCAGCGCGGCGCCGCCGGCAAACGGTTTGCCGCCGGGTGCCGTGTGGCAGGAGATGCAATCTCCGACCACGGCGAGATAGCGGCCGCGCTCGATCTTTTCATAGGCCTGACCGTCTTCCGCTGACCGCGCGGAAATTGCGCTGATCGTGCAGGCCGCAACCGCCAGACTCATCAGCGTGCGCATGGTCATGCCGATACCTCCGCCGGTCGCTGGGCATCAAGCCTGCACGAGCGGGCCGGGACTTTTCAGGTACTGGTTGACGATCGCGTCGGCGCCCCAATAGGCGAGCGCGCCTACCGTGTCCGTGGGATTGTAACCGGCGTTCTGCGGGAAGGCGGTAGCACCCATGACGAACAGGTTGGGGACGTCCCAGCTCTGCAGATAGCGGTTCAACGCGCTGCTTTTGGGATCGGTGCCCATGATCGCACCGCCGCACGTGTGGGTGGTCTGATACACCGTAATGTCGTAATGGCCGGCTCGTGGCTTCTTCTCGAAATGCCGCGGCCCCATCTTTTGCACGACCTCGGCCAGGCGGTCCGTGATGTATTGCGACATCTTGAGCTCATTCTCGTGGAAATCGAACGTAATCCGCATGAGCTTGCGGCCGAACCGGTCGGTGTAAGTCGGATCGAGGTCACAATAGGCGTCGCGGTAGCTGTAGCAGCTGCCGTGCGTGACCGCCTGGTAGCTTCTCAGATAGTTCTTCGCCACCGCCTGCTTCCATTCGAGGCCCCACCGCGGCGTTCCCTTTGGCACCCTCGTGCTCTGCAGCGGCCGGCCGTTGGTCTGCACCGCGCCCAGGTAGCCGCCACCGACGAAGCCATGCGGCCCGTGATCGAAATTGTCACCGTTGAACTCGTCGATGCACATCCCGATCGCACCGGAGGCGATAAACGGATTGAAGATCTTATCGTCGAAGTAGGCGTCCACACTCGAGGTGACCTGATACGAGTAATTGCGCCCGATCACGCCCGCGCCGGAGCCCGGATCGTAGGGCTTGCCGATACCGGAAAGCAGCAGGAGGTGGACGTTGAACAGTTGAAAGGCGCAGAGCAGCACGAGGTCGGCCGGCTGCTCCCATTCGTTGCCGCTGCTGTCGATATAGGTGACGCCGGTGGCGCGTTTGCCTGATTTGTCCAGGTTGATCTTCAGCACCTCGCACTGCGTGCGCGCCTCGAAGTTGGGGCGGCGCACGAGCACGGGCAGGATCGTGGTCTGCGGGCTGGCTTTCGAGTAATTGCCGCAACCGAACCATTCGCAGAATCCGCAATAGGTACAAGGCCCGAGCGTGACTCCGAGCGGGTTGGTGTAGGCCTGTGACAGGTTGCCGGACGGCTGCGGGAATGGCTTGTACCCCATCTCCGTAGCGGCTTGCGCGAACAAGGTGGGTCCGTAGGGCTGCTTCTGCGGCGGCGTCGGATATTCGCGCGAGCGGAAACCCTCGAAGGGATTGCCGCCCGCCTGGATCTGGCCCTTGAGGTTGCCGGCCTTGCCGGAGGTGCCGCAGAGATATTCGAACTTGTCGTAGCAGGGCTCGAGCTCGTCATAGGAGACGCCCCAATCCTGGATCGTCATGTCCGCCGGCAGGAATTTCTCGCCGTAGCGCTGGGTCAGATGTGTCTTGAGCTGGAAGTCGCTGGGCTGAAAGCGCCAGGTCTCCGCGTTCCAATGCACGCCTCCGCCGCCGACGCCGTTCGGCGGCATGAACGACCCCCAGCTGCGGATTGGCAGCGCCGTCTGGCTGACGTTGTTACGGAACGTCATCGTAACCTGCGCCGGCCGCAGGAACAGGTCGTGGCGGATGTGGTAGCGCAACTCGTCCTGGGCATAGGCGGGCGGGAAATCGCTCGCGGTGTCGCGCCAGGGGCCGCGCTCGATTGCCACCACGTTCAGCCCGCTGGCGGTCAGTTCGTGCGCGAGAATCGCACCGGTCCAGCCCAGCCCGACAATCACCACGTCAGTTGCGGGCAGCTTGCGCGCCATCGTCGGCCCCCGGCGTGACCATCTTCAGCCTGCTTTGCGAACCCAATCAGGTCGCCCGCCGATGCTGACCGGCGGCAGCGGATAATGTTCGTTGTGCCGTTCGACCCAGTCCCGGTAATCGTAGCGCGCGCCCGGATAGCCGATCATCTTCCAGGCGAGCATGTTGCGATTGCCGCCGTAGACGGGGTCGGCGAAGAATCCTTCCTGCGTGTTCTGCAGCAACAGCTCGAAGAACCCCCGTGCATTCGCGCCCTCGAGCCCCACGTCGCCTTTTTCGAGCCCGGAGAGCAGCTTGTCCTTGTCGTTGTCGGCAAGCTCCGCGAATGACTTGCCCGCGTAGGTCGCGCGGCAATACTTGTCGAGCGCGGCCAGCCCCTGCCGGTAGCGCGCCGCCGGAGTCAACGGCGACTGATCGCCTTGTTGCGGCGTTCCGTCGACGAACGGCCCGCGCATGTAGAGACCCTCGGCCTTGCCGTATGCGCCCGCAAGTTGCCGGTCGATGAAGACCGCGCACCCGGCATCCTTGCCGCCCGGCGTCTGCGGGTCCGGCGGGATCAGCCGGTCGACGAGCGCTTCGATGGCCGTAGCTTCCTCGGCGGTGAAATAGACCCAGGGTCCCGGCTGTACCGGTGTGGGCGGAGTGCCGGCATTCGGGGGCCAGGGCAAGCTGCCCTTAACATCCAACGCCCAAGCGGAGGTCGCCGAAAATATCAACGTGATGGCGGTCGTCAGTAGCAGCTCGCGGCGGCTAACGCCTGCAGCGGACGGCGATTTCGCGGCGAGCCGAATTTCTTCCGCGACCATGGCATCCCTCGAGCTGCGTAACAGGATTCCCGAAAGGCGGCCTCAAGACCGGATAGCACCTTGGGAACGCACTGCATAGTCCGCATGACGATCTTCGCCGCCACGCTTGCACGGACCACTTCCGGTCGACGCGGTCGTGAGCCGGTGGTAGCTTCCGATTCCGCTTGGCATCACCATCGAGACGGCCAAGGGCTCACGGTCAAAGCCATGATGGGCGGCCGCGGCGATGATCTGATCGATCTCGCCAAAACGAATCTCTGGCGGTGACAGAAGGAGCCTCTTGATGGACGCCCTCGCCCTTCTGTTGTCGCGGTTGCAATTCGCTTTCACGATCTCGTTTCACATCATCTTTCCGGCTTTCACGATCGGGCTGGCGGCCTGGCTCACCGTGCTCGAGGCGCTTCACCTCGTGACGGGTCGCCCGGCATATCGAGTCGTCTTTGATTTCTGGCTCAGGATATTCGGGGTGGCGTTCGCTCTCGGCGTGGTGTCCGGGATCGTGATGGCTTTCCAGTTCGGCACGAACTGGAGCGTGCTGGCCAAGATGTCCGGACCGATTCAGGGCCCGCTACTGTCGTACGAGACGTTCACGGCCTTCGCATTGGAGGCGACTTTCTTCGGCGTCCTGATGTTTGGCCGCTCGCGCGTGCCGCCATGGTTCTATCTTTTCTCGACCGCGATGGTGGCGTTGGGGACGACGCTGTCCGCGTTCTGGATCCTGGCCAACAACAGTTGGATGCAGGTGCCGGTCGGATATGTGCTCGAGAATGGTGCATTCGTTGCGACCGACTGGTTCAAGATCATCTTCAATTCTGTGCTCTGGGTGCGCTTTCCGCACATGCTCCTTGCCTCCTATCTGACCGGCGCCTTCTGCGTTGCCGCGACCGGGGCGTGGTACCTGCTGCGCAGGATCTATCCGGCCGAAGCGCGCATCATGCTCGGCATGGGTCTGGGCCTTGCCGCCGTGCTGATACCGGTTCAGCTCTTTTTCGGCCACCTCAACGGTAGATACGTTGGCGAGTATCAGCCGTCGAAAATGGCCGCGATCGAGGCCCGCTGGCACGACGAGCAGCCGGCGTCCGAGGTGCTGATCGGCTGGCCGGATGTCGAGAACCGGCGAAACCTGTACGCGATCACGCTGCCGCCGCCGTTCGGGAGCTTGATCGACTCCGACAGCCTGACGGCTGCGGAGGTGGGTCTCGAGAGCATCCCGCCGGAGAATTGGCCGCCGGTGCTGATCCCATTCTTCAGCTTCCGTATCATGGTCGGATGCGGAGTGTTGATGCTGGTACTGGCTTGGCTCGGCTCGTATTTGATGCTCAAGCGACGCCTCGAGCAAAACCGGCTGCTGCTGTGGGCCATATTCCTCAGCTTTCCCCTGCCTTTCATCGCGATTCTCACGGGCTGGTACACGGCGGAGGTGGGCCGTCAGCCTTGGGTGGTCTATGGCGTGTTGCGGACCGCGGATGCAGTGACGCCGTTCTTGACTGCGCGCAGCGCGGCCGCCTCGCTTGTCATGTTCTGCGTGGTCTATACGCTCATTTTCGCATTCGGAACCTTCTACATCTATCGCTTGCTGCGAGCGGGCCCTGGCGGATACGTGGTCGCGCCAACGCCGCCGGCAACTCCGAGCCGCCCGATGTCGCTCGCCGATCGAGATGCAGCCGGTTCTCAGGTCGGCACGGGAGCACAGCCATGATCACGTTCTGGGTCGCGCTGCTCGCCATCGGCATCCTGCTCTACGTGCTGCTCGATGGTTTCGATCTCGGCGTCGGCATGCTGTTCGGCTTGACGCGCAGCGAGAGCGAGCGGCACGCCATGGTCTCGGCGGTGGCCCCGGTCTGGGACGGCAACGAGACGTGGCTGGTGGTGACCGCGGTCATTCTGTGGGGAGCGTTTCCGGCCGCCTATTCGATCCTGCTGTCCGCCTTCTACCTGCCGCTGCTGGTGATGTTGGCAGGCCTGATCCTGCGCGGCGTCGCGTTCGAATATCGCTACAAGACGACACGGATGCGGTGGCTGTGGAATTGGAGCTTCGTCGGCGGATCTTTTGTCGCCTCGTTCATCCAGGGCTTGACGGTCGGCGCGCTGGTCGAAGGGCTGCCGATCGCCAACGGGCAGTATGCCGGCGGCGAGTTCGGCTGGCTCAGCCCGTTCGCCGCGCTCTGCGGTCTGGGATTGTGTCTGGGATATGCGCTTCTCGGCGCCTGCTGGCTGGTCATGAAATGCGAAGGCGAGCTGCGCGAGCGGGCCTATCGCCTGGTGCCATATCTGGCGGTCGGCTTGCTGGTCTTTCTCGTTGTGGTGTTCGCCTACGCGCTGGCGCAGGATCTTCGGGTGCTGGAGCGCTGGCTGCAGCGCCCGTATTTGTTCATCTTTCCGGTGATCGGCGCGCTTTGCGTCGGCGTGCTCGCGTTCAGCGTTCGCTACCGACGCGATGAGCTTCCCTTTCCCATGGTTGTGCTGATCTTCGTGGCCGCGTTTTGCACCCTGGCGATATCGTTCTGGCCATACATCATCCCCTTCGTCCTCACGATCGAGCAGGCAGCAGCGCCGGAGTCCAGTCTGGCATTCATGTTCTGGGGAGAAGGCCTGTTCGTCTTTCCGCTCCTGCTGCTCTATACCGCGATCAGTTACAGCGTGTTCAGAGGCAAGGTCGCCGCCGGTGCGAGCCATTACTAGCCAACCGCAGGGAAAGACTCGGAGAGCATGGAGAAATGGTGCGAGCGTTCAAGCCATGTACCGGGGCAGACCAGGCATCGCATGTGCCGGCGCCTATAGCGGCTTGATCTGCACCTTGCGGAACTTGACCGTGCCCTGGCCGTACTGGAGCGCAATTCGTCCGCTCGGGAAGCGGTGATCCTCAGCGCCGTCCACGGTCTTGACGCCGTTGAGCGTGATCGTGAACTTCGGGCCCTTCGCGACGATCTCGTAGGTGTTCCACTTGCCGCCGGTTTTCAGCACCGTTGCGGCCTTGGCCACATCGACGATCGCGCCGGTGCCGAAGCTCGGATCCGGGCGGGTGTCGAAGATGTTGACCTCGTAGGCGCTCTTGCTATTCACCTTGGCGGGATCGGTGCAGCGGATATAGATGCCGCTGTTGGCATCCTCGCTGACCCAGAACTCCGCACGCAGCTCGAAATCGGTAAAGGACTGCTTGGAAACGAGGTTGACGATCGCCTTTGGATCTTTGTCCTTCTTCTCGACCGCGATCGCGCCGTCCTCGATCCGCCAGGTGGCGTTGTTTGCGGCTGCTGCTTGCCACTGATCAAGGTTCTGGCCGTCGAACAGCGTAATCCAGCCGCCGGACTGGCCGGCCGCGCGGTCCATGTATTGCAACGCTGCGAACGCGCAGAGCAGCAGCGCAAGCGTGAACGTCGGCAACCGTGCCATGGTGGCGTCCTCCCTGTCGTCTCGATCCGGGCTTGCTCGGATGTGTTGCCCGGTTGCGATGAATGTTCACTGCTTTCCGGCCGGCGTGCAAGACGGAGGCGCGCTGCCGGCTCTCGCGTTTTCCAGAGAACCTGAACGGGGTTTGCCGCAGCGCAGGACTCGGCGCTTGAGTTGACAGGCGGCCGCTCTGCTCCTAGCCTGTTGAAACGTCGTTTCATATAGTGAAACAAATGGACCGAGCCGCCATTGTGCGCAGCGCAGCAGGAAAGCCGAAGCCGCACGAAGGTCCGGCGACGGAGACGCTCGATCTATCGCTCCAGCTTTTGGAGCGGCTCGCGAGCTCGAGAGAGGCGATCGGTGTTTCGGAGCTCGCGCGCGAATTCGCGGCCTCCAAGGCAACGGTCTACCGACATCTCCGGACACTCTTGCGGCATGGCTTCGTGCGTCAGGAGTCGCCGACGATGCGCTATGCGGCGGGGATCAAGCTGTTCATCCTGGGCGAGCGGCTGCGGGAGCGCTTCGACTTCCTGCCGATCGCCCGCGAGGACATGGTCCGCCTTCGTGACGAAACGGGTCAGCCGGCGACCTTGTCCGCGCTGATCGAGAACCAGGTCGTCGTCCTGGAGGTTCTGCAAGGCAACGCGGTGGTGAACTTCGGCACGCAGGCCGGGACCGTGCTCGACCTGCACGCGAGCGCGCATGGCAAGGTGGCATTGGCGTTCGGGCCGGAAGGTCTTATGGAGCAATGCCTCGCCAACGGCCTCAAGGCGTGGACAGCGCAGACGATTTGCTCGGCGGGCGCGCTCGAGCGCGCAATTGTGCAAATCAGATCGCGCGGATGGGCGACCGCGCCTAACCAGGTCCTTCCCGGGGTGAACGGTCTGGCGGCCCCGGTGTTCAATCACTCCGGCAAATATGTCGGCGCGGTCGCAATCGCCGGCTCGATTCAGTACATCCCGGCATCGCCGTCCGCGCAGCAGATCAGAGCTGTAACGCAAGCCGCGGCGCGGATCTCGCGCAAGCTCGGACATTCACGATGAACAAGCACGACCAGTGGCAGGTCAGTGCCGAGGCGGCGATACAGTACGAAGCCGTCGTCGCTCGCTACATCTTCGGACCATGGACGCCTTTGCTCGTCGACGCCGTTCGCCTGGCGGAAGGCGAACGGGTGTTGGACGTGGCATGTGGTACCGGCGTGGTAGCTCGTATGGCGGCGGAGCGTGTGGGTCCTGCAGGCTACGTCGTCGGTATCGATCTCAACCCTGGAATGATCGGCGTGGCGCGCTCGCTCGCGGCACCGACGGGTGCGCCCATCGAATGGATTGAGCGCAGCGCGCTCGATCTCGGATTCCCGGATAGCAGCTTTGACGCGGTGCTCTGCCAGCAGGGGCTCCAGTTCTTCCCCGACAAATCATTGGCGCTCCGTGAGATGCGGCGCGTGCTCGTCCGAGGCGGGCGTCTCGCGCTGACCGTCTGGAACAGCCTCGGCTGCTACAACGGCGCCGTCGGTCGAGCGCTCGCGCGCTTCTTGGGCGCCGACACGGCCGATGCTTTTAATGCCAGCCGGAGCCAAGCTCCCGCAAAGCGCGACCTGGAGCGTCTTGCAACAGACGCGGGATTTTCCGATGTGGAGGTGCGCGTCAGCCGGACGGACGTACATCTGCCCCGGATAGCGCAATTCACGCTCGACCATCTCGCTGCGACACCGGTCGCCCGCGCCCTTGCCGCCACGGATCGCGCGACGCGCATGCAAATCGGGGCTGGCGTCGAAGATGAGCTGCAGCGCTATGCCGACGACGACGGCATCACCTACCCGGAGGAAACATTTGTGCTGACCGGCCGGGCCTGATGGAGGCGAACATGTCCAAGCTTCCGAAATCCGCTCTTGCAGCGCGACGCCATCTTTCGTGGCGATCAGCTGCTCTTTCGCTGCTCGTGACGATCGCAACGGCTCTCGTGCCGACCCTCGCGAGTGCGGGCCACGCCGAATCGTATCCGGATCGCGCGATCAAGATCGTCGTGCCGTTTCCGGCCGGTGGCCCGACCGATGTTGTGGCTCGGCTGATCGCGCAATCGCTTTCCTCCAACCTCGGTCAGAACGTCGTGGTCGAGAATATTGCAGGTGCCGGTGGCAGGATCGGCGCCAAGGCGGTCGCCAGCGCCAATCCCGACGGCTACACGCTGTTGCTGGGCGGCACGAACGTCAACGCCATGCTCGGCGTGATCTATAACAATCTTCCGTTTGATGCGATGCATTCTTTTAGTCCAGTCGCCGCCATCTGCGTCGACTCGATGGTGCTCGCCGTATCGCCGCAGGTTGCGGCGACCACGGTGCAGGAGCTGGTGACATACGCAAAGAGCCATCCCGGCAAACTGAAATACGGGGCGCCTCCCGGAATCTACACGCATTTCGCTGGCGAGTTCTTCAAGGTCAAGACGGGAACGGACATTCTGTTCGTGCCTTACAAGGGCGCCGCTCCGGCGATCACAGACGCCCTCGGCGGGCACATCGACATGGTGTTCAACCCCAAATCCACGCTGCTCACGCTGATCCGGGAAAACAAGCTGCGCGCACTTGCTGTCACCAGCCAGGCGCGTTGGCCGGAGTTGCCCGGCACGCCAACGATGAATGAGGTCGGCGTGCTCGGGTTCCCGAAGGAGGTCTGGTTCGGCTTGCTCGTTCCCGCCGGCACTGCCATCGCGATCGTCGAGAAGCTCAACCATGCGGTCAACGATGGCCTGCGCTCCGCAGACGTGCGCGCAAGCTTGGCAAGGCTTGGCGTCGAGCCGAGGGTGGGAACTCCGCAGGATTTCGCGGCGGCATTGGCGGAGCAAGTGCAGGAGTGGAAAGTTGTCATTGAGGCGACAGGAATCAAATTCGAGTGAAAGTCCGATAGAGTATTGCCGGCGCCGCGGCCTGAGCGCTGACCCTTGCGTCTGAGCGTCCGCTTCGGATCACTCGCGTCGATTTGGTACACCGCAGCCGTCGAATGCCAGGCCTTGCGACCCGCATCGCTTCGCGCGTTTGCGTCTGCGCGCCTGTTTCCCGTACGAGCCGCGCAATGGTGCGAGGAAATTCGGCCCGCAGGTCGCTTGAGAAAGGCGCGTCAGTGTCGTGGACCGCCGGCGCTCAGTCCACGGAAATGCCCGCCGCCTTGATCAACGGGCCCCACTTCCCGATCTCCTGCTCGACCAGCGTCTGCAGATATTCGGGCGAGCGGCGGTCGGCGCTGGCGGGAGTTGCACCGAGCTCGTGCATGCGATCCTGGATGGCCTTGCTGTCCATCGCTTCGCTCGCCGCGCGATTGAGCTTCGAGACGATCGCTGCCGGCGCGCCTTTGGGCAAGAACAGGCCGCTCCAGGCATTGGCCTCGACGTCGGCAAGCCCCTGCTCCTGGGCGGTGCCGAGCTCCGGCATGAGCGGCGACCGGCTGCGTGCCAGCAGCGCGATCGGCTTCACCGTGCCGCCTTGAATCTGCGGCAGCGCGCCGGGCGTGTTCGAGCACATGAACTGGATTTGGCCGCCGATCATGTCCGCCATCGCCGGTGCAGCGCCGCGGTAAGGAACGTGCGTCACATTGATGCCGGCGGCCTTGTTGAGCAGGGCGCAGGCAAGGTGCGTGGTCGAGCCCACGCCGGCGGAGCCGTATTGCAGCTTGGCCGCATTCGCCTTCGCATAGGCGATGAACTCCGGCAGCGTATTGGCGGGAAAGTCCTTGCGCGCAATCAGCACCAGCGGCTGCTCGGCGACGAGCGCAACCGGCGCGAAGTCGGCAGCGGGATTGTAGGGCAGCTTCTTGTACAGCGCCGGATTGTAGGCATGCGTGCCGACCGTGCCGAGCAGCACCGAATAGCCGTCCGGTGCGGCGTGCGCCACGCGGCTCGCGCCGACGATGCCGGCGGCGGCGCCGACGTTCTCCACAATCACCTGCTGGCCGAGCACTTCGCTCAGTCGCGGCGTGATGACCCGCGCGATCACGTCGAAGGAGCCGCCGGCGGCAAATGGAACCACCAGGGTGATGGGCCGCGTCGGATAGGCTTGCGCCCGCGCTGGGCGCGCGAGCGCGGAAAGCGCGGCAGTGCCGGCGGCCAGTTGCAGAAATTGTCTTCGGTGTGGAAGTCTCATTGGCCCTCCTCCCGGAAGAGTTGCGCAAGCGGATCTTACTCGTGCATGGCGCAAACTGCGAGGGGCCTTGTGCCCCGGGCAATCTCCGCTATCTGCAGATCGCGTCGAATGAGCCGTGCGCCAAGATGTGCGGAACATCGGGATCACATCGGCGAAGCCAGGCGCGACGCCAAATCGATGCGAACAACCCGATTGAAGGTCGGCGGCCTCGGCATTCTGCAAGGGCCCATTGCCTCTACAGTGCGCCCCGCTGTGGGCGGCGACGCGGTTTGCCAGCAAGGTTCGGCCGGGGAGGCAGGCTGGCCGGCGCCGATCCCCTCTTTTATAACGGCAGCGCCGGGTGTCGCCTGCAATGGACGGGGCGGGTTCGCCGGTTGTCGATGCAGCGAGGGATCTCCACCTTGTACAAGCGAATTGATCACGTTGCCCTGCACGTTGCCGATCTCGAGCGCTCGGTGGCGTTTTACGAGCGCCATTTCGGCTTCAACAACTACGCACAGCAGACGGTGCCGGGCGGGCTTCGCATCGCCTATCTCAAGCTTGGGGACACGGTGCTGGAGCTGACGCATCGATCGGAGGGCGCAATGACCGGCTTTCATTTCTGCCTCGAGACCGACGCCTTCGACGCGGACGTGTCGAAGCTGCAGGCTGCCGGAGTGCCGCTGGTACGCGCGCCCCATCCCACCGCCGCAAGAGAGCCGCGCGAGCAAAACTGGCGCCGGGTCGTGTTCCGCGGCCCGGACGGGGAACAGATCGAGTTGCGCGGATGATCCAAAGCAGCGATGCCTGAGCGGTTGCGCTTGGCCGGTGCAATCGATCAAAGATAAATTCCATCTGCGAGGTCCCGCGATCGGCCTAACGATCAGGTCCGCGCCAGCTCGGTCCCGTGATGCAACGATTCCGCCGGCGCGGGATGGCGTGAGCCTTTGCGCAGCAGCCCGATCAGCGAATAGGAATGGACGAGGAATGCGCGCGGCACGGCGTAGATCGGAATCACCACGATCGGAAAGACGATGCCTCCGCCGCCCCCGCCGGTGAGCGTGCCGAGCACGACGGCGTTGACGAGGTCGGCCATGCCGAACAAGTTCCACGCGATTGCGGCCGTGTGCGCGTAAGGCTTGCCGGCCACCCACCAATAGGCGACGAGCGGCGCAAACAGTCCGGTCAGGACGTCGCCGACCCCCGCCGGAATGGCGAACACCGCCGGCAGTTCGCCTTGCAAATATCGGACCAGGAAAACGCCGCCCAGGATCCGAAACGTCTGGATGCCGATCAGCCAGTGCTGCGGGATACCGCTGATGATCGCGCGGAAGGTCGGCGAGAGCAGCAGCAGGTAGCCGGCCGCAAGCGTCGTCAGCAACGCGATCGGTATGCGGGGGGCATCGGCGCGGAAGAGCCCGTTCGCGGCCAGCAGCATGACGCCGACCAGCCAAATCACGAGCACGGCCGCCGAGCCGATGGTCCAGCCCAGCCGGCGGGATCGGTCGCCGGGCAGGGCGCGGATGCCGACATAGAGGCCGATCCAGTACAGCGTCGCGGCGACCGACTGGATGATCGTCTGGAGCAGAATGAGCGTCATGCTCCCGCTCCCTTCTCGCTGGTTGAGTTGACCGCGGCCGCCGGCGCTCGCTTGCGAAAGCGGAGGCTTGCGATCAGTGCGACAACCGCCATGATGAGCATCATGGGCTGCTCCTCGATTGATGCCGCGGGGGCTGTTGCCGCACGCGGCGGTACTATATAGTACCAACGGACACGATGTACGGTACTATCAGGTACCAAGGCAAGGGAGTTGTGCGGATGGCAGGTAAAAAAGCCGTGACTGCCCGGCTCCGGCCCGGGGCCGAAGGATCCGGCGATCCGACCCGCGAACGCGTGCTCGCGGCCGCGTTTGCGGTCTTCCGCAAGCGCGGCTTCTCCGATGCCACCACGCTCGAGATCGCAAGGCGCGCGCAGGTGTCGAAGCGCGAGCTCTATGCACTGTTCGGCAGCAAACAGGCCATGCTGGCGGCGTGCATCAGGGCGCGGGCGAGCCGGATGCGCCAGCCGCTGGAGCTGGCGGCGCCAGTCCCCGGCCGCGGGGAAGCGGTGGCGGCCACGCTGGTCGAGTTGGGCAGCTCGATCCTGCGCGTCGCGTGCCACCCGGACGTGCTTGCGGTCCACCGGCTCGCCATCGCCGAGACGGAGCGCGCGCCTGCCATCGCGCGCACCCTCGACAGCAACGGGCGCGAAGCCAACCACGCCGCCCTCGCCGCGTGGCTGGCAAAGGCACAGGCGCAGGGTCTCATCGGCGCCGGCGATCCCGCCGCCATCGCGGCGCACTTCCTCGCCTTGCTCTGGGGAGGTTTGCTGATCCAGTTGTTGCTGCGCGTGCGCGAAGCGCCCACGCCCGACGAAATCGAGGCGCGAGCACGCGCCGCGACCGAAGCGGTGCTGACGCTTTATGCGCCGCCGCGCGCTCGCCATTGACGCGAATGCAGAGGGCGAAGATCCGCGTGCGTCGGCCGTGCGGCTTCGCCAACTGCGGCGGGGAACGAGGTGCCAAAACAAGCGTTAGCTGCGAGGTGCAGCCGCACGTCGATGCTGTGGTCGCTGGCGCTGATGATCCCCGCGGCGGCTGCCGTGGTGGCAGCGCAGGTGTCTGCGTCGCTCTGGGTCACGCTGGCGGCGACCGCCATCGTCGCGGTGTCGGCCGGCCTCGGCTACCGCGGCAGCTTGCAGGTCGTCAACCAGATCGCGCCCGCGGATCAGCGCGCCGCGGTGGTATCGAGCTATTTCGTCTGTTGTTTCACCGGCAACGCGCTGCCGGTGATTGGCGTCGGGGTGCTGTCGAGCCTCACCAGTAGCACCGTGGCCGATATCGCGTTTGCCGGCATGATCGCGGCCTTCGCCGTGGTCGCGCTCCTGTTCGGGCTCGTCTACCGGCGCTGATCTGTGCCTGCGGCGCTGTGCAGAGCTGTCGCGGCACGTGTCTGCGATGTCTGCTTTGCAAGGGTGACGCGGACGTGAGCTGCTCGATGCGAGCGTCGAGCGCATCACCCATGGCGGATCATTTCTGATGATGCAGCATCACACGGCATGTATGCGCTTGAGCTGTGTGGCGGGACGGACACAGTCTCACCAAAAGGCTGCATTCTCCGGAAGAAATCCGGTGTAGTCGGCGCGAGTGACGCATACCGTGTGACCCCGCGAACGATCCGGGTGCGGGGTTATGGGCGTTTCTTGTTGCTCTGCTAAGGCTCCGGCGTGGCAGCAGACCTGCAGCCCATCGCGCGTTCTGACATCCGCTTTTGTGCTTCTGTTTTTTCTGCCAGCCCCGCCGGCCTTCGCAGCAAGACTTGGCGGCGCCTACTACGTTGACGACGCGGAGATTGGAAAGGTTGGTTCATGCGAAATTGAATCCTGGAGCTCGTTTGCCGCGAGCGGGGATCGAATAGCCGTTTTCAGCCCGGCTTGCGTGGTCCAACTCGGCGCGCCTGTTGAGTTGGGCACCAATTTGGTGAACCTGCGTTCCGATGGGCAGGAAGACTATCTTGCTACGCTTACCGCCAAGACCGTTCCAATTCCGATCGGGCGAGACGGTTTCGGACTGGCCGTCTCCGGTGCAGTCGTCTACGACCCGCGCAACCAGACCGGAAACGGCCTCATCGTCAATGTCCCGGTGACATTCGAATTTAGCAAGCAGCTTCGCGTCAACGTCAATTTTGGAGCTCAGTACTACACGGGTGGCGATCCGCACGGCCTGTACGCCACCGCCGGTGCAGGCGTCTCCTGGACGTTCATTCGGCACTGGAGTGTCATTTCCGAAGTGTTCGCCCTGATGGGTCCTGGCCAAACGAACCCGCGCTACCAAACCGGGTTGCGCTACAGCCCCACCAAGGACATCGACTGGGACGTGATCTACGGACGCAATCTGCTTGGTGAAGGCGCAAATTGGCTCACAATTGGTCTGACCGTGCGGATCGGAGACAACTGAAGCGGGGCCCCCTTCGGTCATAAGCCGAATTGAAATCCCGCAGCCCAGCGACTTTTGCGGGGTCGGCACCCCGTTCGATTCAGAACAATTCAGGCCGCCCCAGGGAACTGTCGTCCGCGCAGTGGTAGGCTGACGGTGCGGCAGACCGATTGGGAGCGGAAGCCATGTCCGGGCTGAGACGGCGCGAGTTCGTCACGCTGCTCGCCGGCGCGGCGGCCGCGTGGCCGCTCGCGGCGCGCGCGCAGCAGAGGGGAAAGCTGCCGACCATTGGCTTCCTAGGCGCGGCCACGCCTTCGGGCTGGAACCATTGGGTCGTCGCCTTTGTCAAACGATTGCGCGAACTCGGTTGGGTTGAGGGAGGCAATATCGAAATTGAGTACCGCTGGGCGGAGGGCCGCAGCGAGCGCTATGCCCAGTTCGCAGCAGAGTTTGCCCGCCTCAAAGTGGATGTCATTGTCACGTCGGGCGGTGCCGTCCTCGCAGCCAAGAAGGTCACATCAGCTATCCCGATTGTATTCGCAGTGGCAGCTGATCCGGTCGGTGGTGGCTTGGTCGCGAGTTTAGCTCGACCGGGTGGCAACGTGACTGGCCTGTCGAGCCAAATGGCCGATACCGGAGGCAAAAAGCTCGGACTATTGCGTGATGTGGTCCCCGGCCTCCGGACTTTGGCGATCCTGGCCAATGCTGGCTACCCGGCGTCCATATCGGAGCGGAGTGAGGTTGAAGCAGCGGCGCGTACGATGGGACTCGAAGTCATTACTCCCGAAATCCGGCATGCGCAGGACATAGCGTCCGCCTTCCAGACTTTCAAAGGCCGTCCCGAGGCCATCTATGTTTGTAACGACCCCTTCATGGCTACCAATGTGACTCGTCTCCACATCTTTGCACTCGCCGCACGATTGCCGACGATGCACGGAATTCGGGAGCGCCTCGAAAGCGGGGGACTGATGTCGTATGGGCCGAACATCACGAATCTCTTCCGCCGTGCTGGCGATTATGTCGATAAGATATTACGCGGGGCGAGACCGGCCGATCTTCCGGTCGAGCAGCCGACAAAATTTGATTTGGTCGTGAACCTGATTGCGGCCAAGGCTCTCGGCCTAGACGTGCCTGCGACGCTGCTCGCGCGTGCTGACGAGGTGATCGAATAAGGGGGCCGTTGCTGCGATTTGCTCCGTTTTTTGGCGCTGCGCAGACCCGTTGAGGGGGTGTCTGCGATGTCTGCTTTGGAAGGGTGAAGCGTGATCTGCGCGGTGTTTCAGCGCACGACCCGAAGCGGCCTCAGCCGTCACCGCGCGCATGTCCGGGAAAAGGCGGCACCGGTTTTTCGACAAGGACATGGCCAAAATCAAAAATCCAGACCGCATCCCGGTGCGGTCCAATCGCGATGCGCTCTCCAAGATCAGCGGGCAGCATCGCCGATCTGCGCTTTCGGCCGCGGCAGCGGCGGTGCGCGCTTGAGGAATTCGCGCCCGGGAAAGTCACGCCGGATGTAATCCGCGTATTCGTCGACGAAGCGTTCGGCATAAGGCGCGAGAAACCGTCGCGGATCCCAGGCCAGCACGGCACTGCGTCCAATCCGCAGTCCTGCGAGGAACCAAATAAGGCGCTTGGCCGACTCAGGAGGTAAATTCAGGTCCGCGCTTGCTA
>DATBKV010000284.1:0-12718 GCA_036555745.1 Xanthobacteraceae bacterium
CGCAGGCGGTCTACCCGCGCGCCGATCTCATGGTCGTGGTCGGCTCGCGCCTGCGCGGCAACGAGACCCGCAACAACACCATGCGCCTGCCGCGCCCGCTGGTGCAGATCGACGCTGATGCCGGCCAGGCGGCGCGCAACTACGCCGTCGATCTGTTCGTCAATGCCGACGCCCGCGCGGCGCTGGAGGGCTTGTGCGAGCGCTTGCCCGCGAAGCTCGACGTCGATCCCGAATTTCTGCGGGCGGTGGCGGCGGCACGCGCGCGCTCCGAAGCGAACTTGGCGGCGGCGCTCGGTCCCTACCGCGTCGTGGCCGACGCACTGCAGGCACGCGTCTCCGCGGGCCGGCATCCGTTCGTGCGCGATGTCACGCTCGCGAACAGCACCTTCGGCAACCGCTATGTGCAGCTCGCGGCCCCGCATCTCGGCGTGCACGCGCTCGGCGGCGGCATCGGGCAAGGCATCGCCATGGCGGTGGGCGCGGCGCTCGCGGGTGCGGGCGCGAAGACGATCGCGCTCGCCGGCGACGGCGGCGCCATGGTCAATCTCGGCGAGCTCGCGACCGCGGCCGAAACCAATGCGGACATCGCCTTTATTCTGATGAACGACCGCGGCTACGGCGTCATCCGCAACATCCAGGATGCGCAGTTCGGCGGCCGCCGGCACTACGCCGACCTGCGCACGCCGGATTTCAGGCTCATTGCCGCGGCCCTCGGCCTGGCCCATCAGCGGGTCTCGCGCGTCCAGGATTTCGAGCCGGCGCTCTCTCGCGCGCTGTCGGAAAGCGGCCCTCGGCTGGTCGAGGTCGACATGGTCGCGATCGGACCGTTCGCGGAGCGCTTCGCCGGCCCGCCCGCCGGCGCGGCGGGCAGCGCGTGACCTCGCCGCTCGCCAGGCTCGCCCAGCCGCTGCGGCGCGGCGAGGTCGAGGATTTGCGCGGCCTCACCATCGACGAGCCGCTCGAGCTCGAAGGCGCCACGCTGCCCAATCTCGATTTCTCCGGCGCGGTGTTCAATGCCCCGGTGACCCTGCGTCACGGCGTGTTCGGCGGGCTGGCCTGGTTCATCGATTGCACCTTCAACGCGCCGGTCGATTTCTCCGGGACGACGTTCCGCAATGACGCCCGCTTCGACCGCGCCCGCTTGCGCCGCGTCGCCGCCTTCTCCGGCGCGGAGTTTCTCGGCGTGGCTTGTTTCGACCAGGCCGAGTTCGGCGATGCGGCCTTCCTCGATCGCATGACCTGCTACGGCAACCTCTCGCTCGACCGCGCGCGCTTTTCCGCTGCGGCCTCGCTGCAGGACAGCGAATGCATCGGCGGCCTCTGGTGCAACCGCACGATGTTTGCCAGCCGCGCCGACCTGCGCGGGCTCGAGGTGCATGGCCGCACCTGGCTCGTGGGCGCCGCGGTCGCCGACGATGCGAGCCCCGCGGCCGCGAGCCGGCTCATCGGCTCGATCCGCAGCCACGGCTACCGCTGGGTTTGACGACTAATCTCGGCCTTGCGAGCTTAATACCTGCCGTGCAGTCGCGCTTGACAGCGCACGTTGCGCGCGCGCTTGGGCTGCTGCGGCGAGCTTTCCGCGGCGCTATTGCTGCCGAAGAACCAGGGAAGCGCCCAGGCCAGAGCCAGGGCGCCGGCCAGCATGCATAGCGCACGGCCAAGCTGTTGCTGGTCGCTTTGCAGGTAGCTCGTGCACAGCCGTACGGGCGCCGCCGAATAGAGCCAGCCAAGGGCAGCGAGCATCGAGATCAGTTGAGCCTTCAGGACGCCGCGCCAGATCGGCCCAAGCGCGGGCCAGCTTATTGCTAGCAGAGCGCCGACCAGGAGCGGCATGCTGATGAGCTTGGCCAATTCCATGCTCGGATTGCGCAGCGACTCATCGAGCGCCCGCGGCAACATCCAGAACGCCGCGGTAAGCAGGGCAGCGACAAGTCCGGGGATTCCGCCTGCGTTCCAGCTTCGGTTCACGCGAGCGAGGAGGGCGCCAAGCGCAAGACCACAAAAATATCCGGCGAGCGCCAAGCCGGGAAGCAGCACCGTCATGTGCGTCGTCATCCGGCTCTCGAGCAGCCGCAACACCGGCGGCGATGTGAGCGCCAGGTAAAGTATCGCGCCAGCCGCGAGATAGGCGCGGTCCGCTGCGGTCACTTGGCTTGCCACGTCTCGGCTCCCGTGAGCGCAGCGTCGACGTCGTTCTGGTCGTAGATCCGGGCGAGGCGGCCCTGGCGATCGACCAGATGAATCGCCGCATTGTGCGTGAAGCCCCCGAACTCGTCGGGGATCACGACGATCCCGAATGCCGTGAGCAGGCGCTTGAGCTCCGCACCATCGGTGATACGCGCGAGCGACCACAGCCGCATGTCCACGCCATAGGCCTCGCCGTAGGCGCGCAGCGCTTCAGGCGTATCGTATTCGGGATCGAAACTGATTGATAAGAGCCGGAGATCGTCCCGCCCGGTCTGTCGCACTGCCGCCTGCAGCCGCGCAAAGCTGGTACCGAGCGCGACACAAAGCGTGGGGCATCGCGTGTAGATAAAATCAACGAAGACAGTGTCGCCGGCCAGGTCTGCAAACGTTATGATCTCGCCGGTCGCGAGCTCGAGATGGGTCGGCGGCACGACGACAGGGGCATCCGCCACTGCGAGCCGTCGCGCGCTTTCGGCCGTGAGCGCGCGCAACCCGTCGGTTTCCGTCCATAGCGCCATCCCTCCGAGCGCCACGGCAAGCAACGTCGTGACGATGCTGCGGGATGAGATCAGGCGCCGCCTCCTCACTTGGCGCGCACGAAACGCGCGAGAGCGTTCACCACGATCACGGCCGTCGCAAGCACGGCGAGAGCGGCAAAGACCGAGCCCACGCGGTCCTGTGCCACCCATTCGGGCAGGTGCACCGCCCAGCGGCGCGGGACGCTGATCATGCCGGCGTAGAGGAAGGTTGCGACCAGGCCGAGCCCGCCGATGAGATAGCCCAGGAAGACAACCTTCTGCACGGGAATAAAGGGTTGCGCCGGCTTTTCACCCTGCGCAAGCCAGACCGAAAAACCGAACGACATCGCGACCATGCCGAGCAGCAGATAGAAATGGAAGTGTCCGGGCACCCAGAGTGTGTTGTGCATCACCTTGTTCACGGCGATCGTGCCGTCGATCACCGCAGGGATGATACCGGCGGCCCAGCCGAAGATTCCGAGCACGAGTAGCGCGGAGGCGAGATCCCAGCGGATGCCCGAGCGATGCAGGTAGACGAGAAGCGCGTAGGCCGTGATCACGATCACCGGAATGCCGGCGACGTAGGAGAGCACCTGGCCCATCACCAGCATCCAGGCCGGCATGACCATGTCCTGCAGCAGGTGGTGCGGGTAGACGGCCAAGACCAGCAAGAGCGTGGCGGTCCAGCCGGCGAGGAATATCTTGTTCGCTTTCCAGGGCCGCCCGCTATAGGCAGGAATGATCTCGTAGACGGCGATCACCGCCATGTAGATGGTCGTATTGATGAAGACGTGGCCGAAGAAATAGATCAGGTTCTTGGCCAGCAGCGCATCGATGGCGAGGGCGGGCACGTAGAGGTTGACGGCGCTGATCACCAGGATGATGGCGCCGGCGACGATGCTGAGCGTATTGACGATCAGAACCACGGTGCTTGCCACCACCGCGGGCGGCGGCGCCGCTTGCTGAGAGCCGGCGAACAGCTGCGGCCAGCCGAGCGCGCGGGCGAGACTGCCATAACGGGAGACGACGCCGACGCCGGCGTCGAGATAGAACACCAGGAAACCAACGCCCACGCACAGCAGGCCGATGAAGAAGGCGAGGGAGGCGCCAGGCGTCCAGACGCCGCCCGACATTGCCGGCAGTGGAAACAGGAACGTCCACGCTCCGGCAAACCCTCCTGAGAAGATGCCGCCGAAAATGAGCACGACGCCCAGCAGGAAGAACGCAAGGAACAGGTAGTAGACGCCGATCCTCAGTTCCACGTAACGGTTGAGGAAGAACCACATGATGGCGGCGCCTGCGAGGCCAGCGGCTCCCACCATTCCGGCGCCGTGCGCCGTCATGATCTGGTAGAACAGGTCCGGGGCGATATCGACCCAGGCGCTCTGGGCCAGCCGCAACACGAGGCCGAGCACCATCATCAACAGCAAGACGAGAGCTGCGAGCGCGATCGTCAGGCGAACGGCGGTTGCAGCGGAGGGCAGGATCTTGCGCGGGCTTGAAACGATATCAGTCATGACCTCCACTTCGCGTTAGTCGACATCCATGTCAGCGAGCATCTGCTGCGCGATTACGGACCAACGGTCAAATCGGCGGCCATCACATGGTGCCCTAATCCGCAATATTCGAGGCACACGATCTTGTAAGTGCCGGCCCTGGGAAAGCTGTAGTACACTTTGTTGACGTAGCCCGGCATCGCTTGCACTTGAGTGAGCATCTTGAGATCCGGGTCGTAGATGCCAAAGCCATGGTTTACGTCGCGAGAGGTCACGGCAAAAACAATCGGCTTGCCCGCGGGCAGCTTGGTGGGATTGATCTCCCACGACCAAATGCTTCCTGTCACCGTCACCGTCGTTGGCTCGCCGGAGCTCGCGGTGCCCGGCCCGTAGGGCCACTCGACGAGTGAGGCGTAGCTCACGCCGATTCCGACCACGACGAGCAGCCAAAACAGCGGCGCACGGTAGCGGCCCGGATCGGCCGTCGCGCCGGCAGCCGCCGGCGCGCTCGCGCGCCGCAGAACCATGAGAAACACGATCGCGAGCAGCGTCACCAGGACCAGGGTGATGAGTGCGACCGCCTCTTGCATGGTACCCTCCCTAACGCGGAATCCGTTTGCTGACGTCCCTTCCGTCACAGGTCGTTTGGATTGGGATACTCAGCTGTGCAAAGAGGCCACAAGAGCCAACGCGGCCTCTTGATTCATATCAATTCGAAGCGCGCCGGTGATTGGGTATTCGGATTAATGCCCGGCAAACGGGCGAAAAGAGGGGTGTGAATGAGTCCCGCGCGTCTTGCAGCGGCGCTCCGGTCGATGTTTGCTGGGCTCCATGACGGACCGGATTCTCGCGGCTCCCCGGCAAATCGCCTCCCCCGTTCGGGCTTGGTACGCCGTCGCGTCCGGGATCGCCGTTGTGGCCATGGTGCTTGCGATCCAGTTCGGCAGCAACTGGATCCTCAACTTCGTCCATGTGATGGGCGGCGGACTATGGACCGGCATCGACCTGTTCATGGGCTTCGTCATCGGGCCGATCCTGCGCCGCCTTCCGCTCGACGGGCGGCGTGCGATGCTCACGGCGCTGGTCCCGCGCACGCTGTTCCTGATGCCCACGCTCAGCATCATCACGGCAACGTCCGGCTGGTTCCTCGCCGAACGCACCGGATTTCTCGATCTCAACTATCCGGAATTCTGGTGGGTGGTGGCCGCGCTCGTCATTGTCGCCGTGCTGACGGTCCAGGGCCTGGGATATCTGTTGCCCGCGAACTTGCGCATCTATTTCGAGCTGCAGAAGCCGGCGCCCGACCTCGCCGCGATCGCGCGTTGGATGCGCATCTACTTCGGCGTCGTCGCCTCGCAAGGGGCGATGCAGGTCGCAATCATCGTCGTCATGGCGCGGTTTGCGACCGGCCTGTAGCCGCCCCGGGGCTTGGCTTTCATGCTCGACCCCTCGTATGACCGCGGGACCGACTTGAAGACAAAACCGACGGCTGGCGAAAGAGGGCACTGGCAAGCAGCGCGGAAACGGGGTCATGGATGATGTAACGCTCGCCCGCGCAATTCACGTCCTGGCTGTGGTCGTCTGGATCGGTGGCGTCGCGCTGGTAACGACGGTGCTGCTGCCCGCGGTCCGTCGCCTCAAGTCTCCCGACGAGCGCATCGGCTTCTTCGAGTCCGTCGAGCGCCGCTTCGCCTCGCAGTCACGCCTGACGACGGTGCTCGCGGGCTTGAGCGGGCTTTACATCATCTACCGCCTCGATCTCTGGGGGCGTTTTGCCTTCGTCGAGTTCTGGTGGATGCATGTCATGGTCGGGGTGTGGCTGCTGTTTTCGCTGCTGCTGTTCATCGCCGAGCCCTGGTTCCTGCACCGCTGGCTCCGCGCCCGCGCCCAGGCCGCGCCTGACTCGACCTTCCGACTGGTGGAGTGGCTGCACTGGGTCCTGTTGAGCTTGAGCATCCTCACCATTTTCGGCGCCGTCGCCGGCAGCCATGGCGCTGTGCTGTTTCGGTGGCTCGGATGATCGAGATCATTCTCGACCGCGGCGGTGGGGGCGCTATCAGGGCGAGGCGGAAAAAGTACCAGGTAAGGACTGACGCACCGCATTCCAGCCGGCTGGTCGGCGCGGCGGTCGCGATGATGCGACCCCCTCGGCGGCGAGCCAGATCATCCGCTCGATGCGCAGCCACGGTTATCGCGCCGGCAACCAGTGGCCGCGAATCGCTGCGAACGGCCGGCGGCCGGCTCGCGCACCTTTGGCCGAACGAAAGAGGGCGCCAAAATGAGGCGGCCGCGTCTTGAAATCTACTTAGGTTTGGGTGGCGGCGCCGGATGATCGACGGGTGGGGGCGGACCAGATGGAGGCGGCGGAATCGGGCCGGGAGGAGGCGACGGAGGGGGCGGCCGAGGGGGAGGAGCATGATCGACAGGTGGACGAGGTGGTGGTGGAGGACGTGGAACGGGAGCTCCCACCTCTTGGGCGTGACCAATTCGTTGTGTAATTAACAACAATAGAGTGCAGAGAAACATTCGCCGATGCATTGCTGATCTCCTGCGCTCGGAGAAGCATATCAAAATGGAATTAGAGGGCGAGCGAATGCTTCGACTTTATCAAATCTGCAGACGAACTAGGGACATTGCAAGGCTTCCTGCCACCCTCAATTTCAAGTCCGGCCACTTCGGTCGGAAACAGGGCCCGTGTACCGCATAGCCCAGCGGGAACAAAAGAGGGACCGCAAAAATCAAGCGATTTCGGCTACTTACGGTTGCCTGCATTTTGTAGTTGACTACGTTGCGGACCTATGCTATAGAACGCGCACGATCCAAAACTGCGCCTGATCGGGCAGCCGGCCAAGCCCCCGGATCGAAATGATTCCGGGAAGCTTGAGAGCGCGGCCACTGGCGCGCGCCTGGCCGGAGCGTGACGGGGGAATTGGGAAGCATGTCACAAAGGTCGGCGCGGCGCCGGGCGAAAAGAGCGGCGCGTGCAGGCCCCGGACTATCGCGCACGAAGGAAACTACACGATCGCAAGTACTACGAGACCCACAAGGACAAAATCATCGCGCGCTACCGAGCGTACTATGAGGCTAACAAACAGGCCATCGGCGTGGCGGTTCGAACTCGTCAGCTTAAACGCCGATACGGCATTTCGCCGGCCGACTACGAAGCGTTGTTGGCTAACCAAGGCAGGGTCTGCGCGATCTGCAGGAGGCCGTCGAAGCGGCAGTTGTGTGTCGATCATTGCCATTCGACTGGGAAAATACGCGGACTCCTCTGCCGCTGGTGCAACATCGCCCTGGGCTGCCTTAAGGAGGATCAGACTTCCCTGATCACCGCGCTTGCCTATCTCGGCGCAATGGATCGCAATGGCTTCGGGTCCGCAGCGCGGCGCGCCCTGCTGGCGCGCGCGGCGCTGCCCTCCGGGCCGGCGCGCAAGGCGATCCTGACCGAAGTACGTCTGCCGTTCGCTTCGATGCCCCGCCGCGCGGGCTGTCGGGCCGCATCGGCGGGAGGACGTTGACCTGGCGCCCGATATGGCGTGGCGAGGCCGTCCTCCTGACCAATTCATCGGACGACCATCCGATGGAGGAAACATGACTACCGATGATATTTTCCGGGACGACGCCGGCCTCACCGCTAGGCCGATGCGAGACGCGCTGGATGCCGAGCTCCGGCGCAAGAGCGACGACGGCGAGGGGCGCAAAGCCGGCATTCTGCGACTGATCGCGCGCAAGCTCGCCGCCAAGGCGCTCGACGGCGACCTCGGTGCCATCAAGGAAGTGTTCGATCGCATCGACGGCAAGTCGGGCTGCGGGCGCCGTCGCGGAGGAGCCGCCCGGAAAGGTGGTGTTCCAATGGAAAGATCCCGATTAGCGCGGGATAGACCGCTAGGCGCGATCGGACGTTGCCGACTGACCCAGGTCGCGGCTCTTACCGTCACAGACGGACGCGCCTATTCAGCAGCGACCGGGAAGCGCGTTTCCAGGCTGGCCGTCGGTGGCGGTGCGCCCGCAAAGAAGCCGAATGTGGGGGCGACGGCCTCCAGCGCCTGGCGATAGTCCTCGTAGTCAGGGGCGCCGGACCGTACGAAGCCGAGCTCGGGGATTCGCCCCCCGATACGTTTGAGCACCACCGGCGCGCATGCCGGCGTATAATCCCTGCCGGCGGAAAGTGTCATCATCAGCCCGCGAGCGGATTCCCCCTGGTCCGGGCGGGACACGGTGACCAGCCGGATCGCGCCCCGCGCGACCGTCACGAAGCTGATGAACGCCCGGTCGTCCGGGATATAGACCCGCCCGCGTTGTGCGTGCTCGCGGTCCTCGCGATCCTTCTCCTCGAACGTGAGGCACGAGGCGGCTTCGTCCCAGCGGAGGTCTACCAGGTAGGCGCTGATGACGCCGGCCTCCGTGAAGGCCGGGCGGAAGCAGAGGTAGCGTCCCTCGAGCTGCGCCACGTTTGCTCGCGAGTACTCGCCGTAGTTCGGTGCCGCCACTTCGGAACCCGGTGCAGCCGCGGGCTCGAGCTCCTCAGCCGCCCGCAGCGGCGACAAACCTGGAATCCCGACGCGCGCGTCTGCTGCGGCGTGCTCGGCGTCATCGCGCCGCGCGCGCTCGGAGCGCGTGAATGCAAACAGCACCATCGCGCCGATCACTATGCCGGTCAGACCCGTCAGCATCACGATGGTTGGCCGCGCACTCTCCGGGTGCACATAGAACTGTTGCAGCACCCCGTCGTCGATCAACCACGCCACCATCAGCCCCGCGACGATAAAGGCGAGCCCATTCCCGAGTGCTCCCGCCGTCACGATGCGCGCCTGGCTCCAGGGCCGGGCGCTCAGATAGATGCAGAGCAGACCGAGCGAGATCGTGCAGACGATAGGAGGGATGAGTCCGGGCAGCCGTTCCCGGAAGTGAATGAAAATGTTGGGCAGGTCGGATCCGTCGCCCAGGACGGCAAAGGCGAGTGGGATCCCTATTCGGATTGCCGCCGACAGTCCGCCAACGACCAGAGCAGCGGCGGTCAACTCGGCGATCGGCGGATCGACACGCGTCTCGCCTTCGTGGCGCTCCATGAAGCGTTGCGCCACGACCACGGCGCCCATAACCGCGCAGCCGATCGACAGTCCGAATGTGACCGAGATGATCAGGATCTGGATGGCGGACATCCGGATCGTTCCAGGTGTCGAAGCCATCAAGCCCGCGCTGAACACGATCACGCCCAGGATGGTCGCCACCCATTGGTCCAGGTTGAACCGGATTGCCATGGTGCGGCTCGCGTCGAACCCCATCCGAGCGAGCCGCTGGCGTCGTTTGGCCTTGGTCGTATTCGAGTAGAGGACGTAACGAGCGATCAGGTCGCAGGTCAGCTGCGACACCTCGACGATGCTGCGGTTCAGGGCCTCTCTGACTTCCGGGCTCGGGTCACGTACTCCGAAGTACGTGCGGCCCGCTTGCATCAGCTCGTCGTAGCGCTTGACGATACCCGCCGCCGTCTTTTGGCTGAGCTGCATAATCCGCGTGTAGGCCGATCGGGCATTCGGGCCCCCAAAGTCGAGTGGCGTGCCATTGCTGTTCGGTCCGACGAACAGCCAATACAGTCCCACCGCCCGGGTAAACCGCGCGGGTACCGATCCGTCGGTCTCGAATCGCAGCGCCTGCGGGCCGACATCCTCGGTGATGATCTTCCTAATCCGCTCGCGCAGCCGCTCGGACTTGGGTTGAAACTCGGCGATCTGTGCGAGTTCAAACGCGAGGCGGTCGGCTTCGCGCGGGATCGCCGCGAGCTTGATGCAGAAATCGCGCGCCGCGTTGTCGAGCCGGCGGACCCAGGGGAAATGTGCCGCCACCACGATGACGAGCGCCGCTACGAGGGGAGCGTAGGGCCTGAATTCCGCTTGCGCATTCGGGTCGGCGTTTCCGAGCCAGGCCGCGGCTTTGTAGAAGCCGATGCCGCCCTGCCTGACAACCACGATCACTACCAGCCACAGAGCCAGGATCAACGCGCAGTAGAATATCAATCCGAAGAAGAACAGGGCGAAGGTCGTGCCCGAACGATTGGTCGGCGGTTGGTTGAAGCGCACCCTGGCGTAGACGATGAGCATCACCGCTGCCACCATCCATTGCCCGGATTGAAAGATGTACGAAATCCACTCGCTCGATGGCACCTGCTTGTCCATAACATCCTCCCTACTGGCCGAAGGTGTTATTGGCTGTTGTTGTGCCTCCGGCGAGGCGACCGGCATGGAGGAAGGGTGCGGGCGTTGAAATCAAAATGGCTGTGCGGTTGCGCACGCCGCCAGCGACTTCCGCCATCCTGCGTGCAAACTTCGCCGAATTTAGCGAAGGCGTGTGTGAACCAGCTCACATAGATCACGCCGCACATACGCTCTCGCATCCCGAGGCAACGTGATCCAAGGTGGGCGCTTCGATGATAGAGCCCCAAGCAGTACACTGCGTGATTGACTATCGCCCGCGGCCGCAGTTCGTCCCGTTTCACGGCCATTCCGAGGGCTTGCCCAGCGCGCGCGAGCCTCGATCGACAGGCGCGACCTTTCGCCGAGTATCGCGGGGAGCGGCAAGTGGATAGAATGTTCCAATCTCGCGCAGCCGGGGGTTTCTCATGCTCACCCGCCGCCATCTCGTCGCACTGTCCGCCGCGCAAATCCTCGCTCCCGGCCTGTTCGCTCCGGGAGCGCGCGCGCAAGCGCCGAAAACCGATTTCCCGAACAAGCCGGTGCGCGTCATCGTGCCGGTCGCGGCCGGCGGCCCGACCGACATCGTCGCGCGCATGCTCGCCGACAAGCTCTCGAAGATGTGGGGCCAGCAGGTCGTGGTCGAGAACAAGGGCGGCGCCGGCACCAACCTCGGCAACGAATACGTCGCGCGCGCGGACCCGGACGGCTACACGATCCTGTTCGCCACCGCCTCGCTGGCGGTGAACACCAGCCTCTACCGCTCGCTCAGCTACGACCCGATCGCCGACTTTGCCCCGGTCTCGCTCGCCACCCAGCTCGCCTATTTCATGTTCGTGCCGAACTCCTCGCCGGCGCATTCGCTCAAGGAGTTCATCGACTACGCCAAGTCGCAGCCGGGCAAGCTCACCATGGCGTCCCCCGGCACCGGCAGCGCGCCGTTCCTGGCCGAGATGCTGTTCCTGCAGATGGCCGGCATCAAGATGACGCACGTGCCCTATCGCGGCGCCTCGCCCGCCTTCGCGGACCTCATTCCCGGCCGCATCGACTGCTATTTCGGCAGCGGCACGCTCTTGTCCTACTCGCGCTCCGGACAGGTCCGGGTGTTGGCGATGACGGGCGCCAAGCGGGACGCCGCCGCGCCCGATGTGCCGACCATCGCCGAGAGCGGAGTTCCAGGCTATGACGTGACCGCCTGGCAGGCGCTGTTCGTTCCGGCCGGCACGCCGCCGCAGATCATTCGCAAGATCAGCGCCGATACCAACACGGCGCTCGCCGATGCCGTCATCAAGGAAAAGCTGGCGAAGACCGGCTACGTGGCCGGCGGCTCTTCGCCGGAGGAGCTCGAGACGCTGCTCAAGAGCGAAATCTCCAAATGGAGCGGCGTCATCAAGTCGGTCGGCATCAAGATCGACTGAAGGGTCGAGCTCCAGCCGCGAGCCATGCCCTCAGCTGTCATGCCCCGCGCAGGCGGGGCATCCAGTAACCACCGCTGCGTGGGCCTTTGACCGGTCACGTGCGGCAAACTCGGTCCGCTCCCTCCCGCTGCCCACTTTTCCGGGACATGCGCTACGGCCTCCGCTCGCTCGCGCGCCGCGGAGCGCCGGGCTCGCCGAGGTCCCAGAACAAGCCCGCCATCGCGCCAAGCCCTTCGCGCACGATCGGCGCAAGCAGATGCTCGTCCGGGGCGTGCTGCGAGCAGCCGGCATAGGAATGGGGGATCCAGATCGTCGGCAAGCCGAGCACGTCCGCAAAGCTGTCGTTGGGCAGCGATCCGCCGAAATTGGGTAGGATGGTCGGCCTGCGTCCAGTCGTTTGTTCGATCGAGCGCGCGGCAAAGTTGACCCACGGATCTTCGGGATCGAGCCGGCTCGCCGCGAAGAAGCTGCCGCCGCCGCGGCGCACCTCGACCTGGAAGAATCCGTTGCGGTCGAGATGGCGGCGCAGCGCCGGAATGATGTCCTCGACCTCGGTGCCGACGACGTAGCGCAGCTGGCAGTGCGCGCGTGCGCGAGGCGGGATCGCATTGACCGGATGCTCCGGCGTGCCGGTCGTGAAGGCCAGGACCTCGAAGCTGTTCCATGCGAACAGGCGCTCGGCGGGCGTAAGCCCCGGCTCGCCCCATTCCGCGTCGACGCTCGGACCGTCGTCGCCGCCCGCGACCTCGACGCCGGCGAGCAGCTCTCGTACCGATGGCGGCAGGGGAGGGCGCCATTCCGGGACCTGGATGGCTCCGCGCGCGTCGGTGATAGAGGCGAGCGCATGCGCCAGGATGATGCCGGGATTGGCGAGCACGCCGCCCCAGTTGCCGGAATGATGCGCGCCTTCG
>DATBKV010000285.1:0-16496 GCA_036555745.1 Xanthobacteraceae bacterium
GCGGGGGCGGCCGCCCCGTTGCAGCGGGCGCGAAGGCTCTGACCGTACGGCAATCGATCCGGCGGCTCCCCCTTGCCGGCAAAAGGCGGTCCTGTGAGAATTCCCGGTCGAGCCCATGAGGAGCCGCAGATGTCCGAGGCCACGCGGGTTATCCACAGTTGCTCCGAAAAACTACTGGACTTCCGCGCCGCCTTGGCCTGCGAATCGCCCGGCTGGCCGGGGCCAGGGAGAAAATCTCATCGCGCGGCGCGCGAAGTGGCCTTGCGTCCCGCTGCAATGACGAAAGTAGGCCGTCGGGAAATCTCACTATTGTGACAGTCGCTATTCGCATTACAGGTGCAATCGGGAATTAATCGAACGGCGGCCATCCCTCTTCAGCGTGTTGTTCCATGGCACAGTCGCAGCCGCGTGAGGTCGAGCTCAAGCTTGAAGTGCCGGTCGACAGCATCTCTCGCCTGACCCGCAGCTCCTTGCTGCGGCCGGCGGGGAAAGGGCCGCGCAGGCCGGCCACGCTTGTTTCGGTTTATTTCGATACCAGCAAGCTGAAGCTGCACAACAAGGGTTTGTCGCTGCGCGTTCGGCGCGCCGGGCGCCGCAACTTGCAGACCATCAAGCAAGAAGCCAGCAATGGCGTCGCTTTGTTTAATCGCAATGAATGGGAACGTGAGATCGCGGGCAGGCACCCCGATCTCGCAGCGGCGCGGGACGCCTCGTCCAAGCCTCTGTTCAGCAAGAAGCTGGGCCGCGGCCTCAAGCCCGTGTTCGAGACCCGCGTGCGGCGGACAGTTTATCCGATCCACAGCGGCGACAGCGAAATCGAACTCAGCATCGACAAGGGAACGGTCCAGGCAGGGCGGCGATCTTCGCCGCTGTGCGAAGTGGAGCTGGAACTCAAACGGGGCGAGTCCGCCGAGCTGTTCAAGCTGGCGCGCAGCCTCGCCCAGGATATTCCGTTTCAACTCGCGATCCGGAGCAAGGCCGAGCGCGGCTATGCGCTGATCACGGGCGCCGAGCAGGAGGCGGTCAAAGCGGCGCCGGTCGCGCTCACGCCCGAATGCACTCGCCACGCTGCCTTTCAAGCCATCGCCCGGGCATGCCTGCGTCAGCTGGTCGCCAACCGACCCGCCATGCTCGGCGGGGATGCCGAAGGCCTACATCAGATGCGGGTCGCGCTTCGGCGCTTGCGAGCCGCAATCTCGCTGTTTGCGGACATGCTGTTTGATCCGCAAACCGAGGCGATGAAAACCGAGTTCAAGTGGATCACCGGCGAATTCGGCCCGGCGCGCGAGCTCGACGTGTTCATCAAGCGCGTGGTCAAGCCGGTGGCCGACGACAAGCCGAACGGCGCGGGAGTGGCGGTTCTCACCAAGGAGCTGCAGCAGAAACGGGACGAAGCGTTTTCCCGCGCGCACGCAGCCGTCGAGTCCGCGCGCTTTCGTGGTCTTGTGCTCGATACCGCGGCTTGGATCGAGGCCGGCGACTGGACGCGCAACCCCGACAATCTCGTCCGCCTGCTGCGGGAACGACCGGTCGCGGCGGCAGCGGCGGAAGAGTTGAAACGCCGCTGGAAGAAACTTTTGAAGAGCGGCGCCCGGCTCGACCGGCTCGACCCGCAACGTCGGCACAAGATGCGGATCCAGGCCAAGAAGCTGCGCTACGCGGCGGAATTCTTTGCCGGCGCGTTTCCCGGCAAGAAGCCGACACAGCGACGCAAGCGCTTCGTGGAGGTGCTGGAGAGTCTGCAGGACGCTCTCGGCGACCTGAATGACATCGCGGTGCATGAGGAGCTCACGGAGCGCTTCGTCGAGGCACAGGCCGTCAGCGGCAGGCAACCCGCAGGCCGCGCCAGCAAGGCATTCGCCGCCGGCCGCCTTTCCGGCCGCGAGGAGGCACGTATCGCTTCGACGCTGAAAAATGCGAAGCGAGCCGCGCGCGATCTTGCCAAGGCCAAGCCGTTTTGGTCTTGACCGCGGAGGCAACAGCGGCCTGGGGAGGGGTGGTCGCTGGCCCCCCTCAGTCCGGCCGCGTGCGGCGGACGAAGAGAGGCTTAAGGCACCGTTAACCACCGCCTCGCGACATTGGCGTTTCGAAAGCCCTAGCGGCGATTCGATCGGGGTCAGCAGATCCACGAGGCCAGGATGGCGCGGACGCCTATACTCGCGGCGGGAGGCATTGTGTTGCGCGGCGTTGTCAGACCGCGGATCGCAGTGGTCCAGCGCCGCAAGGACAACGGCTGGGTACTTCCCAAGGGAAAGCTGAAGTCGAAGGAGAGCGCGCTCGCGGCGGCGCGACGGGAGGCCTCCGAGGAAACCGGGTACGATGTCGCCGTGCGCGAGTTTCTCGGCGTGATCTACTACTTCGCCAGCGGCCGGCCAAAGCTCGTCCATTTCTGGCGGATGCAAGCGGAGGGCGCACCGGAACGCAGTCTCACCAGAGACATCAAGGCATTGGAATGGCTGCCGCTGGGCTCGGCGATCGAGCGGCTGTCGCAGCCCCACGAGCAGGCTTTTCTCCGACAGGTCGGGCGCCGCGCCGTCAAGTCGAGGGAGCCGGAGAGCCGCAAGGCGCGAACGGCACGCGGCATGACGTGAGGCGGCTTTGCGCTCCGCCGGGTTTCTGGGCTGAGTGCGAGGGCCGGCCGCGGCAGGCGCGTCGGATCGACTGTCAGGCGCCGGGCTGAGGCTGAAGAAGCATTTCCCGCGCGGGGCAGGCGCTTTCAGCCGCCAGGGCCCCGTCAGCGCGATGGGCGACCGCCGCGCGCGGCAATCACGGATAGAAATTGCGCTGCCAGCGGAACATCGCTGACCAGATACCTTCGTCGTCGAACAGCGGGACGGTTGGCCGGCTCGCATTCACGGCGTAGATGCCGGGGCCTTTGTACGCGGTGTTGATCCCGGTGTAGGTGACGTCGAGGCCGATATCGAGCTGCTTCACCGGATTCCACTGGGTGCGCGAGCCGACCTGGTAAAAGCTGAAATCGGGGCTGCAGCTGTTGCCGGCAAGCGCCGTGACAGCGGAGAAGTTGCCGACCACGCCGGCGAACGGACGCGCGCACACCGATCCGGCCGCGAGCGCGGAGTTGATGATCCCGGTGGCGGCGCCGTTGTAGTCGATGGTCGCGTAGCCTCCGTACAACGAGGTCTTCCAGTGCGGGTTCCAGATATGCTGGTAGGCGGCGGCGATGCTCCACGCGCGCGTGAGCTCGATGCCGGTACCGGTGGTGAAGATGCCGTCGGAGAGCCAGCCCACCGCCACGCTGGTATTGGAATTGTAGAGTTGCATGTTGGCGTTCTGCACCACCACGAAGCCGGTCGCGCCCTCGCCGTAGGCGAAGTTGAAGCCCATGGTGTCGCCGCCGGCCAGATTGAAGAGGGCGCCGGTGCCGAGCGCCCAGCCGTACTTGTCGGCGGGGTGGCCGTTCACGGTGCTGTTGGCGGTGCCGTAATAGGCGCCGCTGGCGTCGTGCATCGCGACGCTCACGCCGGCAAAGCCCCAAGGCTGGTCGACTCGCAGGTTGGCGACGATGTCCGGCACGCGAAAACCGAAATTGGTCGGCGAGCCGCCACCATTATTGGTGAAAGCATTGTCGGGAATGGTGGTGCCGTTGAGGCCGAAGAACCCGGGCGCGGTGGCGTCGAACGTGAACGACTTGTGGGTGGCAGGGTCCTCGAGCGAGAGCGTGGCGGAGAAGCCGTTGCCGAGATCGGCGGTGTAGGCCCACAGGTTCTGGCCGGTACTGTCGGTGTCGCCTTGCACGCGCGGGTTGGTGTAGGTGTAGACGCCGAAATAATCGAACAGATCGAAGAACGAGCGGGCGCGGCCGACCGTGAAGCCCGCGAACTGGATGAACGCCCGGTCCCAGAACGTTCCCGGGGTCGAGCCGCCGCCGTTGTTCACCGGCGTCGCCACCTCGACACCGAAGCGGATGTAGGTGCGCAGCGCGCCGTATTCGGTGTTCTGGCGCACATCCCACGAGCTGACTGCGCGCACGCGGTAATTGACGTCGTTGGTGAGGTCGCGGGTGAAGCGCGCCTGGCCGCTTTCGGTGGCATTGGTGCCGGCGGCAATGCCGCCGTTGCCCATGTTGTACTCGGCCTGCACGCGCAGATATCCGCCGAGCTTGAGGCAGGTATCGGTGCCGGGAATGTAATAGAAGCCGTCACCATATACGCTGCAGATCTTTACATATTGCACCGGCTTGGCCTTCACCGGCATGTCGGCGGCGCGCGCTCCGGCAGCCGCGAGAAGCCCGGCGGCGATGGCGAGCAGAAGACGTTTCGCCTTGCCCATTGCAAGCCCCCGGCGCCAGGCGCTCCTTCCCCGTTGGCGCACCTCATGAATGTACGATGACGGTTTAGTTTTGGCACGATGGTGAAATCACGTTTCACGGCGTCTGTTGCAGAAATGTCTCACAGTGCTCGGACCGTGGTGGTATTTTCCCGACATCCGCCGTGGAGGTTTTTCTTTCCGCCGCCATGGGCGCGCGATCGCCGCGCGGCGCGCCGCGGTCAGGAACCGCTTTCCGGGCGCCAGTTCCTTCGCAACCGCGGGGAAGGACTGCCGACTCTTCTCTCAATCAATGGCGATATTGTTGTTCTTGATGATGTCGCCCCAGCGCTGCGCCTCTTCGGCGATGAAGGCCGCGGTCGCCGCGGGGCCATTGCCGATCGGCTCGACGCTTGCGGCGCGGAACCGCGCCTGCACGTCGGGCGTCTTGATGGCCGCGACCGCCGCGTCGGCGATCGCGGCGGCCAAGGCGGCCGGGGTCTTCGGCGGCGCGGCGAGCGCGAACCAGCCGGTCGATACGAGCCCGGGCAGCCCCGCCTCGGCCGTGGTCGGGATCTCCGGCAGGATCGGCGAGCGCCGGCGGTCGGCGATCGCCAGGATCTTCACCCGGCCGTCGCGAAACGGGGGACCGGCCGCCGCGATATTGCCGAAGAACACGTCGACATGGCCGCCGATCATGTCGTTGAGCACCAGGTTCTCGCCGCGGTAGGGCACGTGCACCATGCTCGTGCCGGTCATGGCCTGGAACATCATGCCGGTGAGGTGCGGGGTGGCGCCGTTGCCCTGGCTGCCGAAGCTCACCTTGCCCGGGTTGGCCTTCACGTACTCGATCAGCTCCTTGAGCGAGTCGACGGGAAGCGCCTTGCGCACGATCACGACGTTGGGTACCGCACCGACCACCGTGAGAGGGACGAACTCCTGCGGCTTGTAGGAGAGCTGCTTGTACAGGGTCTGGTTGATGGCGAGCGGCCCCGGCGGACTGAGCAGCAAGGTGTAGCCGTCGGGCGCGGACTGGTAGGCGAGGTCGGCGCCGATATTGCCGCCGGCGCCGGTCTTGTTCTCGATTACGACCGGCTGCCCCCACTTGGCCTGCAGCTTGTCGGCGAGGATGCGCGCGAGCACGTCGTTGATGCCGCCGCCGGGGAAAGGCACGATGAATTTCACGGTGCGGGCGGGAAACGCGCTCTGCGCGGATGCGCAGCTTGCAAAGAGCGCCGCGAGGAGCCCGGCGACAGTTGCCGCAGCGATTCGTTTCACGTCGTTCCTCCCGTCGTTTGCTCGCGATGATGCCGACCGCGGCCGCGGATGGCGCGGCCGCCGGATAACCATCAAGGTTGGTATCGTCCACCGAACGCCGGCTGGCTCTGGCCCAATCCCGGAAGCTCCCACACCCCGGCGCCCCCCGGATTCTTGTCGGCGCCGATATTGGCGTTGATCAGATAGGGCCGGCGCGCGGCGATCGCGGCTCGCAGCGCATCGCCGAGATCGGCCGCGCGGTCGACGTTCACGCCGTCGATGCCGGCGGCGCGCGCCATGGCGGCAAAGTCCGGGTTGTAGGGCGCGCCGGTCTCGGGATGGCGGAAATCGGTCGCGAGCTCGCGGCCGCCGAGATAGCCGCGCTGCAGCCCGCGGATCGAGGCATAGGCGAAATTGTTCCACACCACCCAGACTACCGGCAGCGCGTACTCGACCGCGGTGCCGAGCACGCTCGCATGCATGAAGAAGGCGCCGTCGCCGCACACCGAGACGCAAGGCCGCTCTGGCGCGGCGAACTGCGCGCCCAGCACGCCGGCGACGCCGAACCCCATGGGGCCGAAACCCATGGAGCCGATCAGCGAGTCCGGCCGCTGCGGCTTGCAGAACTGGATCAGCCAGTTGTGGTGGACGCCGATGTCGCTCACCAGGATGGCATCGGCGGGGAGCGCCTTGTCGATCTCGTGCGCGGCGCGCTGCGGATGGATCGGCGTCGTGTCGTCGAGGAAGCCCGGCGCGATGAAGGCGTCCCACTGCTCGCGGTAGGCCTGAATCGCGGCGAGCCAGCTCGCGCGCGCGGTGGCGGCGCTCGCCACTTCACGCGACTCGATCTCCGCCAGCAGCTGGCGCAGGAACGTGCGTACGTCCGCCATCAGCCCGAGCGCGACCGGGTAGTTGCGCGCGATCTCGTCCGGGTCGATGTCGACGTGGATCAGCTTGGTCGGCGGGATCGTGAACGAGTAGCCCGGCAGCCACGAGCTCGAGGTGCGGTCGTCGAAGCGTACGCCGACCGCCAGCAGCACATCGGCGGTGCGCGCGGCGTGGTTGGCCTGGTAGGGGCCGTTGCGGGCGACCAGCCCGAGCGCGAGCGGATGAAGCGAATCGATGGCGCCGGTTCCGCTCGCCGACCACGCGACCGGAACGCGCAAGCGCTCCGCCAACTGCAGCAGATCGGCGGCGGCGCCGCCGTATTTGACGCCCTGGCCGACCAGGATCACCGGCCGCTCGGCCGCCAGCAGCAGGTCCGCGGCCTTGCGCACGCCCTCCGGATCGGCGCCGCAGCGGCAGGAGATATTGGCGTTCCAGTCCTCGGGCTTCGGGGTCTCCTCGGCCGCGGCCTCCTTGAAGATGTCGAAGGGCACGTCGAGCACCACCGGCCCGGGGCGCCCCGTGACCATGGTCTTCCAGGCTTGGCGCACCGCGAGCGGGACCATGTCGCCGCGGGTGGGCTGGAACACGCGCTTGCAGCAGGCCCGCACCGTGGAGGGGAAATCCGCCTGGTAGTGCCGGTAGAGCTCCTGGAACGCGCCGCGGTTGAACTGGCTCGTTGGCACGTTGCCGGTCACCGCCAGGAACGGCACCGAATCGAGATAGGAATTGGCCAGCGCGATCGGCAGATTGGCGGAGCCGGGACCGCACGAGGTGAACGTTGCCGTCGGCTTGCCGCAGACCCGGTAGTACACGTCGGCCATGAAGCCGGCGACGGTCTCGTGGTGGACCGAGATGGTCTTGATCTCGTCGGCGCGCTCGTACAGCGCGTCGATGAAGCCGATATTGCCGTGGCCGCACAGGCCGAAGGCGTAGGGCACCTTTTCGCGCACGAGATAGTCGACGATCACCTGACCGCCGTCGAGCACGTTCTTGGACATGGGCACACTGGTCCTGCGAGATTCGAGATCGCTTTTCTAGCGGCGGTCCTGCGATCGACACACCGATTTCATTCCGGCTTGATGCCGTGGGCGTCGACGAACTTCGTCCAGTTCGCGATCTCGTTGGCGAGCTTGACTTTCAGCGTGTCGCCGCCCGCGTAGGCGGGCTCGATGTCGAGCTTGGCCAGCCGTTCGCGCACGCGCGGCTGCGCCAGCGTGGTCGCGACGGCCTTGTCGAGCCTGGTCTTGATGAGGTCGGGAATGCCCTTCGGGGCGAAGATGCCGAACCAGAAGCGCAGGTCGACGTCCACGGTCGCGACCCCCGCCTCTTTCAGGGTCGGAACCTTCGGCAGCACCGGAGAGCGCTCGGCGCTGGTGACTGCAAGCCCCTTGATCTTGCCGGTCTCGACCAGGCCCTTTGCCACCTGGATCGAGGCCATGTTGAGCGCCACGTGTCCGGCGACCACGTCGTTCATGGCGGGCCCGCCGCCCTTGTAGGGCACATGCACCGCTTCCATTCCGGTCGCTGCCTTGATTGCCTCGAAGGTCAGGTGCGAGACGCTGCCGATGCCGGCGGAGGCGTAGTTCATTTTCTGCGGCAGCGTGCGCGAATAGGCGATGAGCTCGGCGACCGTATCGGCCTTCACGTTGTTGGCGACCGCCAGCACCAAAGGCGAGGTCGCGACCGCGGCGATGGCGTCGTACTGGGTGACCGGGTCGAAGGACGAAGAGGACTTCTTGTAGAGCGCCTGGCTAATGCCGAGCGCGTTCTCCGCCATCAGCAGGGTATAGCCGTCGGGGTCGGCCGACGCCACGTAGTTCCAGGCGATGTAGCCGCCGGCGCCGGGCTTGTTTTCGATCACCACCGATTGCCCCAGCGCCTCGCCGAGCTCCTGCGTGATCTGGCGCGCGAGCGTGTCGGTGGCGCCGCCGGGCGGGAACGCGACCACCAGGCGGATCGGCCGGTCGGGATACGCGGAAGGAGTTTGCGCCAGCGCCGGCGCCGCCGCGGCGAGCGCGGCGGAAATGAGCGCGCAGAGGCGAACGAGCTTGAGCATCAGGCACTCCGGTCTGCGTTGCGGCGGGCTTGCGCCGCCGGACGCCTATTGGACCATGCGCCGGCCATCGCGTCGACGGGGGCGATCCGCCGCGACATCCGCGCGGATCGGCCTTCGGCCTGTAGTCAATCGGATATCAGCATCAGTGCCAGCGCGGCGGCGACGAGCGGCGCGGCGGCGACGGCGAGCGAAGCGAGCATCCATCCGCGCCGCTGTAGAACCCATCCGAGCAGCGCGCCCGCAACAAACCAAGCCGGGATCGACGCACCGACGACAAACAAACCCCATGCCCACCACTGCCGCTCGCTGCCGGGTGCATCGAACAGCATGACCGATGCCATGAGCGTCGGCGGCGCGGAAACGAACGCGCACAGGGCGTTGGCAGCCGTGAGCACGACGAGGCCGGCGCGGCAGATATAGGTCTTGACCATGGGCAAAGGACGCCGTCGCGAAAGGCAACCCGACCGAAAGGGATTCAAGCGTCGCGCGAACTGCGATTGCCGGCAAGCCGTGGGAGCTGGGGTCGCGGCAGTCGTGTCGGTAGTAAGTAGCCCCGTGGCCGCAATGGCGGAGCCGCCGGCGCCTGCTTTTCCCCGCCGCCTATTCGCGATATTCTCCGCCCTCTGCACAGGTCCATAGCAATTTGCGGGCGTAGTTCAATGGTAGAACGGCAGCTTCCCAAGCTGCATACGAGGGTTCGATTCCCTTCGCCCGCTCCAAGGTTCGCCGCGCGGCGCGTTATCGCCGATGCTGTCGTCCCCGCGAAAGCGGGGACCCATCAAGCTCCGGTCCGGGATCTATCAGGTTGCGAAGGGGCACACCTGCGAGGTCGGCGCGCGCACCGGCGGCTGCATGAACCGTCTGAAACGAACTGTCCCGCTATCGCGGGGCCATTGCTTTTTGGCTTTGGCTGCGAGCCAGAAACGCGATCGCCGCACGACGGGCTTCGCCGAGCTCGGATGGCGGCCCGTCATGCGCGAGGGCGCCGTCATCGCCGACCGTGAAGCGATAGGTCTCGTAGGTGCGCCTGTTCACGACGAAAATATCGGGATGCTCGTGACGCACGACCTCGAAGCGCATGCGTTCCTCCCCTGGCCAGCACTCAACGGTCGCCGCAAGCGTGAGCCGCGTTTCTAAACAATCTCTTAAGCGATGCTTGTTGCACGGTTTTCGCTGCGTCCGCGTTTGCGCTCCGATCCCGGTATCCGCAGCTACCATCCTTTCGTCGCAGTGAGGCTCTGGAGCACGAAAGCGGCTAAAATTCGCCGCTCACCGTTCGGCCCACCGGCGCCGCAGGTTATTGTGGTGGCGCCGGGTGAGCAAAACCGCGCTCGGATGCGCGAGAGGGTCGAAGGTAAGCGCGGCCGACGATGCCCGTTTGATTTTGTTTATTACAATTAAAGACTGAGCCGCTCTATCGCGTATTGATCGCGCCGCCGAATGCCTCTATCGAGCAAAGCTGGTTCGAGGCCGCTACTGATATCCAGGGCGCTCCCTCGCCGGCTTCCCCCAGGGACGCGCGGAATGTCGAATTTGGCGCGGCTGCGGACGACCGGGCGCCGCAATCCGGCACCCACGCGACCGTCATATTCCTGCCCACCCCGGCTGCGAGTACTGGCCAGCGCGGCCGCGCGGGGCGCTGAACCTGAAGGCAGAAGCGAAGGCGCGAGAGATCCGGCTCTGGTCTGGCGCGTGCAATTGCACAGCGTGGAGAATGGTGAAATTGTCACCGTCGCGGTCGATGATCGCGCCCGGAGCGTCGAGCATCTGCCCGTGGGCCAGCGGGATGGTCACTGGAAAGTGATACATTGTAACACCCGGGCCAGATCGCGCGTCCGTGCGCAAGCTCTGGCGTCAAGATAAGGTCGGTCGGTATGCAGTGCTGCCGGGTTCACCTACGAGCGGGTCGCGCCATCCGGAAATCGCGGAGCGTGGGCAGCGCGCTGCCGCGCGGCGCGGCAACCGTCGCGTCGCTCGCCGTCGCTTTGCTCCTTGTCGCTTGGCCGGCGCTCGCGCAGGACAACGTCGTCGCCATCGCGACGCTGCCGCGCGACCTCAGCCCCTGGGGCATGTATCTCAGCGCCGACCCCGTGGTGAAGGCGGTGCTGATCGGCCTCGCCTTCGCCTCGGTCGTGACCTGGACGGTTTGGCTCGCCAAGACCGTGGAAATCATCTTCGCCAGGCGGCGCGTGGCCGCGGCGCTGAAGGTCCTCGCCGGCGTGCGCTCCACCTCGGAAGGCCTGGAGCGGCTCGGTGATAGCAGCGGCGAGGTCAGGCGCTTCCTCGACGCGGCGGTTGCGGAACTGAAGCTTTCCTCGGGTTCCGCCGAGCGCGAAGGCATCAAGGAGCGGATCGCGTCGCGCCTCGAGCGCATCGAGGCAGCCTATGGCCGGCGGATGCTGCGCGGCACCAGCGTCCTTGCCACCATCGGCGCGACCGCGCCGTTCGTCGGGCTGTTCGGCACCGTCTGGGGTATCATGAACAGCTTCATCGGCATCTCGAAGTCGCAGACCACCAACCTCGCCGTGGTCGCGCCCGGCATCGCCGAGGCGCTGCTGGCGACCGCCTTCGGCCTTGCCGCCGCCATTCCCGCCGTGGTGATTTACAACGTGTTCGCCCGCTGGATCGCCGGCTATCGCGCGCTCAGCGGCGATGCCTCTGCCGAAGTGTTGCGGCTGGTGAGCCGCGATCTCGATCGGCCCACCGTGGTCGCGCCGGCGGCCCGCCGGGCGCCCCCGCTGTCGGCCGCCGAGTGAGCCCGCGATACATGTGAGAGTGCGATCATGAGCGTTCGTCTCGATCACGGCGGCGACACCCTGGACGAGGTCCACGAGATCAACGTCACGCCGTTCATCGACGTGATGCTGGTGCTGCTCATCATCTTCATGGTGGCGGCGCCGCTCGCCACCGTCGACATTGCGGTGAACCTGCCGGCATCGACCGCCGATCCGCAGCAGCGGCCCGACAAGCCGCTCTATCTCACGGTCAAGTCCGACCTCACGCTCGCGCTCGGCAACGAGCCGGTCGAGCGCCAGCTCCTGGGCGGCACCCTCGACGCGGCCGCGAAAGGCGACAAGGACACCCGCATTTTTCTGCGCGCGGACAAGGCGGTGCCCTACGGCGAGCTGATGGAGGTCATGAACCTCCTGCGCAGCGCCGGCTATCTCAAGGTCGCACTGGTGGGACTGGAGAAGGTGCCGTCTCCTTGATCGCATTCTCGCCGGAGGACGTCGTCGACCTGCGGCGCTGGTTGATCAGCGGTGCCGTCGTCGTGTTGGCCTATGGTGCGATCGGTGCGGCCATCGTCACCTGGCACGAGCCGGTCGAGCCCGACGAGCCCGCCGCCGCCATCGTGATCGAGTTCGCGCCGGTGGTGGCCGCGCCCGCGCGACAGACCGAGTTGCCGCCCGGGCCGGAGATGACCGCGTCCGACGCCTCGCCGAGCCGGCCCACCGAGAGCCTCGAGGAGAAGACCGAGGCGGTCGAGCAGAAGGTCGAGGCCAAGCTCGAGCAGAAGGTCGAAGAGAAGGTCGAGGCGAAACCGGTCGAGGAGCCCCCGCCCGAGCTCAAGCCGGCGCCCGACGGCGACGTGGCGATGGAGCCGCCGCCACAGGAGATCAAGCAGGAAACCCCGCGCCGCCTCGAGCCGCGCGCGCCTGCGCCCGCCACGACCGCGCCGCAGGCCGTTCCCGAGCAGACCGCGGCGCTGCCGATGGCGCCCAGCCAGGGCCAACTCAAGCTCACGAACTCGCAGGCCGCCGCCAAATGGCGCAACCAGATCGTGGCGGTCATCGAGCGCAACAAGCGCTTTCCCGAGGCGGCGGCGCGCCGGGGCGAAACCGGCACCGCGCAGGTCTTCTTCAGCCTCGACCGGCACGGACACCTGATCACGAGCCGCATCCTGCGCTCGTCCGGCGCGGCGGTGCTCGACAGCGAGGCGCTCGCGCTGTTGCAGCGCGCCGAGCCGTTCCCGCCGCCGCCACCGGAATATCCCGGTGACAGCGTGAATTTGATTCTGCCGCTGCACTTCGCCAAGTGACGCCTTGATCTGAGTCGAGCGAACCGCCTCGCGTCCACAGACCTCGTGCGTCATTGCGCTCCCTGTCGCCGTTGCCCGGGCCTATTGTCCACCTGGGCGATCGGGCCTATCTGGTAGGCGAAGGGCCGGCGCGCTGCGGCCGGCTGTGACCGGGAAGGGAAGAATGCCCGAGACCGTTTCCGCGGCCCAATCCCTCTTGTCGCGGCCGCTCGTGCTGGTCGCGGGCGCGGCGGGCGTGCTGCTCGCCGGAACGCTGGTGCTGTGGGCGCATTACGGCACCGCCGTATTCTACGAGATGATCGCCGCGGGCATCGCGTCCTGCTTGTGATGGCGGCGCGCCAGCCCAGGAGTCCCACATGACCGCGCGCACGCCCCGCATTGTTCTGATCGCCGCGGCATTTCTCGCCGGGCTGGTGCTGTGCTTCGGCATCGTGCTGCTCCTGACCGGCCGGTTGTCGGCGCCGGTCGCGCAGCAGATCGCGTCCATCGGCGGGCCGTTCAAGCTGATCAATCAGGACGGCAAGGTGGTCAGCGACCAGGATCTCAAGGGCCATCCGTTCCTGGTGTTCTTCGGCTTCACCCATTGCCCCGATGTCTGTCCGACCACCCTGTTCGACGTGTCCGAGGTGCTGCGCGCGCTCGGTCCCGACGCCGACCGCACGCGGGCGCTGTTCATCACCGTCGATCCCGAACGCGACACCGCGCCGGTGATGAAGGACTACCTGTCGAGCTTCGACCCGCATCTGTCGGGCCTCACCGGCGACCCGGCGGCGATCGCGGCGGTCGCCAAGGAGTATCGGGTCTATTACAAGAAGGTGCCGCTCGATGACGGCGGCTACACCATGGATCACACGGCCATCGTGTATCTGATGGACAAGGATGGGCATTTCGTCTCGCCGTTCAGTCTCAAACGCAAGCCCGAAGTCGCCGCCGCCGACCTGCGCCGCTTCCTGTGATCGCGGCTGAGCCATGAACCGAAAAGACCGGCGCGCGGCCGGGCGGCGTTCCGCCGCGCCGGCGTCGGACGCTGGGGGGCTGTTCGCGCTCGCCGTGCGCCATCACCAGGCCGGACAGCTGCTGGAGGCCGAGAGTCTCTACCGGCAGGTCCTCGCCCGCGACGCCAAGCACTTCAACAGCCTGCACCATCTCGGCATCATGGCCTTGCAGCGGGGCGAGCCGCAGGCCGCGGTCGATGCCATCAGCCGGGCGCTCGCGGTCAACGATCGCGCTCCGGAATGCCACTACAACATGGCGTTCGCGTTGCAGGCGCTCGGCCGCCTGAGCGAGGCGGCCGTGCACTATCGGCGCGCCATCGAGCTCAAGCCCGACTACGTGGAGGCGCATACCAATCTCGGCAACCTGCTGCGGCAGCTCGGCAGCCACCGCGATGCGGCTGCCTGCTACGAGCGTGCCCTTGCCCTCAATCCGACCGCGCAGGCGCATTACAATCTGGCCAATGCCCTGGCGCAGCTCGGCCGCCACGACGAGGCGGTCGCGGCCTTTCGGCAGGCGCTTGCGCTCAAGCCTGATCTCGTCGGCGCTCACAACAACCTCGCCAATGCGCTGGCCGCGCTGGGGCGGCCCGAGGATGCGCTCGTCCATTTCGGCCGTGCGCTCGAGCTCGATCCCAAGCTGGTCGAGGCGCACGTCAATATGGGCGCGGCGCTGCTGCAGCAGGGCCGGCTCGACGCGGCGGCCGCGGCGTTCGCGCGCGCGCTCGCGATCGACGCCAATTTCGCCGATGCCCATGTCAATCTCGGCAACCTCGAGCTGGCGCGCGGCCGGCTGCCGCAGGCGGAGCAGCGCTATCGCCACGCGCTCGCGCTCAAGCCGGATCAGCCCGAGACCCACAACAATCTCGGTGTCGTGCTCGCAGGGCAGGGAAATTTCGCCGAGGCGTGCCGGCAGTACCAGTCGGCCCTGGCGCTCAAGCCCGATTTCGTCGACGCCCACAACAATCTGGCCCGCGCGCTGCTGTCCCTGGGGCAGCCCGACGACGCGCTCATCGTGCTGCAACGCGCACTCGCGATCGCCGAGGCCGCGGAGACCAAATCCCTGTTCGTGCAATGCGCCCGCGCGCTGCCGATTCCGCCGGACAGCGAGGATTTCCGTGCGCTGCTCCTGCGTGCGCTCTCGGAGCCGTGGGGACGCGCCAATGATCTGGCTGCGGCAGCAGCCCGCGCCGTCAAGCAGGATGCCGCGATCGCGGCCTGTCTCGCGCGGGTGATGGATGCCTGGCCGCGCCGCCTGCCGGCGCCGGAGCTTCTGGGCGCGCCCGCGCTGGGCGCGATTTCAGGCCACCCCCTGCTTTTGGGCCTCATGCAAGCCGCCTGCATCTGCGACGTCGAGCTGGAGCGGTTGCTGACCGCCATGCGATCCGCGCTGCTGGAGGCGTGCTGCGCGCGCGACGGTGGGTCGGCTTTGGACAGGCAGCTTCCGGGTCCGGGCGGCGATGGCCAAGAGCTCCTCGGGTTCTGCTGCGCGCTGGCGAGCCAGTGCTTCCTGAACGCGCAGGCCTTCGACCTCTCCCGCGATGAATCGGAGGCGGCGGCGCGGCTGCGGGATCGCGTGCTCGCCGCGCTAACCTCCGGCGGCGCGATCCCGGAGCTCGATCTGGCGGTGCTGGCGGCGTACTTTCCGCTGCACTCCCTACCCGGCGCCGAGCGGCTGCTGGAGCGGCCCTCCTCGCAAGCCGTCGCCGCGCTGCTCGCGCAGCAGGTCCGCGAGCCCGCCGAGGAGCGGCGCCTGCGCGCATCGATTCCGGCGCTGACCGTCATCGAGAACGAGGTATCCCGGGAGGTCCGCCAGCAATACGAGGAAAATCCCTATCCGCGCTGGCTGAAGGCGGAACCGGCCCGACAACGGCTCCTGTTCGATCAATACCTGCGGAGGAGATTGCCGGCCGCCAGCTTCGACCGCCTCGACAAGCCGGGGATCGAGATTCTGATCGCCGGCTGCGGCACCGGCCAGCACGCGATCGAGACCGCGCAGCGATTCGCCGGCGCCCGCCTCCTGGCCGTCGACCTGAGCCTCGCCAGCCTCGCCTACGCCAAACGCAAGACGCGTGAGCTCGCTCTCGACGATATCGAATACGCGCAAGCCGACATCCTGCAGCTCGGCTCGCTCGGCCGCAGCTTCGACTTGATCGAGGCCTCGGGCGTGCTGCACCATCTCGCCGATCCGCTCACCGGCTGGCGCGTGCTGCTCTCGCTCCTGCGGCCGGGCGGCTTTATGATGATCGGCCTTTACAGCGAAATCGCGCGCGCCGACATCGTCGCCGCCCGCGCCTTTATCGCCGAGCAAGGCTATCAGCCGACGCCGGACGATATCCGCCGCTGCCGGCAGGCGCTGCTCGCCACGCCCGGACGGTTCGAGCGCGTCATCGCATCGGCGGACTTCTTCAGCACCAGCGGCTGCCGCGACCTGCTATTTCATGCGCAGGAGCACCGCTTGACCATCCCCGAGATCGCCGGCTTTCTCGCGGACAACGGCCTCGCATTGGTCGGCTTCGATCTCGATCAGCTCACGCAGCAGCGATACCTGGCCAGGTTTCCGCACGACAGGACGATGACCGATCTCGCCTCCTGGGATGCATTCGAGCGCGAGCACCCCGAAATCTTCGCCGGCATGTACCAGTTCTGGGTGCAGAAGACGGCGTGACGTCGGACGTCTCGGTCGAACGAAGCAACACGCGTGTAGGCTGCCGAAGAAAGCAAAACCCCCGGCGGTTGCCCGCCGGGGGTGATGAGGTCAGCAAACCAGGATCGCGGTAGCGATCATGGATAGAAGTTACGCTGCCAGCGGACCATCGCCGTCCAGACATCCTGGTCGTCGATCGCGAACACCGCAGGCCGCGAGCCGTTGGTCGGAGCGCCGTAGATCGCGTTGCCTTTGAAGGCCGTGTTGTTGTGGTTGTAGATGAGCTCCAGGCCGATATCGAGCTGCGGCACCGGGTTCCACTGGGTGCGCATATAGGCTTCCCAGAAGCTG
>DATBKV010000286.1:0-13681 GCA_036555745.1 Xanthobacteraceae bacterium
GCCTTCGATGGTGGTGATCTTCTTGCCGTCGACCGCGCTCAGCGGCAGCGAGCACGAGCGCACCGCGACGCCGTCGATATGCACGGTGCAGGCGCCGCATTGGGCGATGCCGCAACCGTATTTGGTGCCGGTCAGCCCGACATGCTCGCGCAACACCCACAGCAGCGGAGTGCTGGGGTCGGCGTCGACCTGATGCATCGTTTCATTGACGCTGAGAGCAGCCATGTGCGGATCTCCGTGAATCCCCGAGGAAGGAGGTAGCGTATGCGCGGCAACCGGTCGGTCAGGCCGCGCGCCAGCTCAGAGACTAGCTTGGCATAATTCTAATAAGAAAATCGCAAGTGCGCGAGGTGGGTCGGCGCGCCGAGGTATTCGCGGGACGCTGCCCACGGATGCGAGCAGCCGGCGGCTCCGGGCGCGCATGCGAGGCGCGCCGCGGGTTGAGATCGGCTGAGCATCCGGAGGACCGGTGCACTTTGCGCTCGGTTCACACAAGCATGACCGGGCGAGTTCATCCGGGCCGTCCGGGTTCCGGTAGAGCTGGCGCCCCAGGACGCCGTTGCGACTTTGTCCGATTTGCGCGCATGCTGTTCGCAAACCAAGGGATGCCAGGGAGAGGGCCATGGCCGGCGAGGCGATCGACATCGGCACCGGATACGCGTGCAAGCCTTCGACCTACAACGCCGCCCTGACCGAGGTCGGCCGCGGCAAGTCGATGGGCGAATTGCTGCGGCGCTATTGGCACCCGATCGGACTTGTCGCCGACGCCGGCGCGACGCCGAAGCCGGTGCGCGTCCTGGGCGAGGACCTCATCCTGTTCCGGGACGGCGGCGGCCGGGCGGGGCTCCTTGCGGCGCGCTGCTGCCATCGCGGCACCACGCTCTATTATGGACGCGTCGAGCAGCGCGGCATTCGCTGCTGCTACCACGGCTGGCTGTTCGACACGCAGGGACACTGCCTCGAGCAGCCCTGCGAGCCGGAAGGCGGGCTCAAGCGCGAGCGCGTGCGCCAGCCCTGGTATGCGCTCGAGGAGCGCTATGGACTGATCTTCGCCTATATGGGCCCGCCGGGGCGCAAGCCGGCGCTGCCGCGCTACGAGTGCCTGGAGAAGCTCGCGCCGGGCGAGATGGTGGAAGCCGACGACAGCAGCATCGGCTCCGGCGGCGGCACCATCGTGCCGTGCAATTGGCTGCAGCACTTCGAGAACGTGCCGGACGCGTTTCACGTGCCGATCCTGCACGGCGCCTTCAGCGGCGTGCAGTTCGTGGCGCAGATGGGCATCATGCCGAAGGTGAAGTGGGAATATTCCCCGACCGGGGTAAAGACGATCTCGGCGCGCCTGCTCGACGACGGACGCGTGCACTACCGGGTGACGGAGGCGGCGCTGCCGACGCTGCGGGTGGTGCCCAATCCGCGGGTGGAGCGCTATGTCGGGGTCGAATCGCTGGGCTGGACCCTGCCGATCGACGACACGCATTTCCGCATCTACGTCGCGGGCAGGGTCAGGAGCAAGGGCGAGCTCGGGGCCAAGCGCTCGCGCATGAACGGCAAGCTGTGGGCCGACCTGACGCCGGAAGAGCATCAACGCTTTCCCGGCGACTGGGAGGCGCAGGTCGGACAGGGACCGATCACGCTCCATTCCGACGAGCATCTCGCCACCAGCGACCAGGGCGTGGTGATGCTGCGGCGCCTGCTGCAGCGCCAGCTCGATGCGATCGCGGCCGGCAATGATCCAGTGGGGGTGAGCTTCGATTCCGCGGCGCCACCGGTGGTGTTCGAAGCCGGCAACTACATCCTGGACCGAGGCGACGCCAAGGTTGCGGAGTTGTTGCGCGCATAGCGCGCCGCCAGCTCCGATCGTTTCGCAACAGACGGCGAAGTGACAATCGTCGCGCAAGGCAGGGAGGGAATGAACGATGGCACGCTTGCTCCAGGGCGCGTCGGCAATGGTGACGTGTGCGGCGGCGCTCGCGATCGTGCTGGCGGTCGCCCCGGCGGCGGCGCAATCGCCGGATCAATCCAAATTGCAGGGGCTCTACGCCGCCGCCAAGCGGGAAGGCCAGGTCGTCATCTGGGGCACCCAGCGGCGCGAAGTCGAATGGATACCCGCGGCGTTCGGGAAGGTGTTTCCAGGCATCGACGTGCAGTTTCTCGGCGATAACGACATCGCCGTGAAGGCGATCGCCGAGGCGCGCGCCGGCCGCCACCAGATCGATGTCTATCAGAACTCGCTGACCGGGACGCTGCCGGTGGTGCAGCGCGATCTGCTTGCCAACGTCGATTGGTCGGCGTTCGCCATCGATTCCCGCAACATCGCGTTCGGCGGCAAGATGGCGTACACCAGCAACATCGTCTACACCGTCGCCTACAACAACAAGCTGGTGAACGAGGGCGAGGCGCCCAAGAACTGGGCCGACATTCTCGACGAGCGCTACAAGGGCAAGGGGGCGTCCAGCACGTTCCTGCTGCCACGGCTCATCGGCGCACTGAGCCTGGCCTGGGGCAAGGAGGAGGCGCTGCAATTCGCGCGCGACATCGTGGCCAAGGCGAACCTGCTGCTCACGCGGGCGCCGCGCGAATCGCTGCTGCAATCGGGCGAGCGCCTGTACGCATTCGGCGAGATCGACTCCCTCATTCGCGCCGTGGCCGCCGAGGGACTGCCGGTGAGCCAAGTGGTGCCGCAGCCGGTCGTGGTCGGACAGTTCGGCGCGACCATCATGAAGGATGCCCCGCATCCCAACGCCGCGCGCCTGCTCGCGGGTTTTCTCGCCACCGCGGAAGGCAAGGCCGCCCGGCTCAAAGCGACCTCGCAGGCCGACTACGGGCCGACATCGGACAATCCGCTCGCGCGCGAGCTGCATTCGGGCAAACTCAAGGTGGTGTGGGACACGCCCGAGACGATGGCAGCACGGGAAGCGCTGTTCGGGCCGGTCGCCGCCATCCTGACCGGACAATCGCGCTAAGCCTTGGCTGTGGGCCCGGATCAGCGGCGTACGGTTCGCGCAGTCGGTTGCGCAGCTGGCGCGGACGCAGCGACGTGCGGCCGCGCGAACCGCTATCGGTAACGCGAGCGATAGCGTCATGCCGAGGGTGGACAATCTCGACGTCGCCGCCAAGGCCGTGCTCGCCGTCGGCGTGGCCGGCGCGATCTATCTGATCGCGGTGCCGCTGGCGATGTTGCTGCTGGCCGCGTTCCGCGGCCCCGCCGACTTGCTGCCATTCGAGCCCGGCGCGCGCTGGACGTTCGAGCACATTCGCGCGCTGTTCGCCGATCCGATCATCGTCACGCGCATCCTGCCCGACACCTTCGTATTCGTGGCCGGCACGGTCGCGCTTGCCTTCGCGCTCGGGTTCGGCCTGGCCTGGCTGATCGAGCGTACCGATCTGCCCGGACGCGAAGTCTGGTTCTCGCTCGTGCTCCTGCCCTTGCTGGTGCCGACGCCGGTCCTCGCCATCGCCTGGATCTTTCTGATGGGACCCAACGCGGGCTGGCTCAACCTGGTCCTGCGGGCCGCGTTCGACCTGCAGGGCGAGGGCCCGATCAATGTCTTCACCATGGGCGGGCTGATCCTGTGTCAGGCCCTGGCCTCAACTCCTTTCGTTTTTTTGCTGCTCGGCGCCACGCTGCGCGCGATGGACCCGGCGCTGGAAGAGGCGAGCGGCGCTTCCGGTGCCTCGCCCTGGACCACGTTCCGCCGCGTCACCTTGCCGGTGCTGCTGCCGGGAGTTCTCGCGCCGTTGGTGCTGGTCACGTTGATCACCGCCGAGCAGTTCGAGCTGCCGCTGATCATCGGCCTGCCGGCGAAGATCAATGTGTTCAGCTATCGTATCTATTTCGAGCTCAATCCGCTCTCCAGCCTGCCCAACTACGGCGCCGCCGCGGCGCTGTCGCTGCCGTTCGTCGTGCTCGGCATGCTGCTCCTCATCCTGTACAACCGGTTGATCGCGCGCGCGGAGAGCTTCGCCACGATGACGGGGAGGGGCTATCGACAGCGGCGGCTGGCGCTCGGCGCGTGGCGATTGCCAGCGCTGGTGCTGCTCACGCTTTATGTCGCCCTTGCCGCGGCGCTTCCCGCCGCCGTGCTGCTGTGGACCAGCTTGTTCGGCTACACCCTGCCATTGTCGGCGACGGCCGCCGACTTCAGCCTTGAAGCCTACCGTCAGCTTTTCGCCAACCGCGCGTTCTGGCTCGGATTGCGCAACACTTTCCTGGTGGCGATCGCCTCGGCGCTGATCGTTACCGTTCTCGGGATGCTGCTCGGGTGGATCATCTCGCGTTCGCAGATCAGGTTGCGGCACGCGCTCGACTTCGTGTCGGTGCTGTCGGTGGGAATTCCGGCGGTCATCGCCGGCCTCGGCGTGATGCTGTTCTATCTGTCCTTGCCGATCGGGGTCTATGGTACGGTGGCAATCTTGATCATCGCCTATTCCTACCGCTTTGCCACCACCACGCGCCTGGCGCGGGCGGGCTTTCTGCAGATCCACAAGGAATTGGAAGAAGCGTCGGCGGCGTCGGGCGCGCGCTGGCTCGCGACCATGCGGCGCGTGCTCGTTCCGCTCATGCTGCCGGCGCTCGCCGCCGGGTTCATTCTGCTCTTCATCGTGGGCGTGCGCGAGTTCACCATCCCGCTCGTCCTCTACAGCCCGGACAACGTGGTGCTGTCGGTGCTGTTGTGGCAGCTGTTTCAATCGGGGCAGCCGGCCGCGTCGGCCGCGCTGGCATCGATCATCATCGCGGTAGTGTTGCCGGTCGTTTTCCTCGCCCGCCGCACGTTGGTCCGTCGCTCGTTGGTGGACTAGCCATGCTGACCGTAAACAATCTGGCCAAGTCCTTTGCCGCCCCCGATGGCGTGGTGGTCCGGGCCGTCGACGGCGTGAGTTTCGCCGTTGCACCGGCGCAGTGCTACGCGTTGCTTGGTCCGAGCGGCTGCGGCAAGACCACGATCTTGCGCTGCGTGGCCGGGCTCGAGCAGCCCGAACGAGGATCGATCACGATCGGCCGCCGCGTGGTCTCGGACGAAGATGTATTCGTGCCCGTGCATGAGCGCTCGATCGGGATGGTGTTTCAATCCTACGCGATCTGGCCGCACGTCGATGTGTTCGACAATGTCGCCTATCCGCTGGCGGTGGCGCGCCCGCGGCTGGCGCGCTCGGAGATCGAAAAGCGCGTAATGGACGTGCTTGCGCTGGTCGGAATGGCGTCGATGGCGCGCCGGCCGGCGCCGCATCTCTCCGGCGGACAACAGCAGCGCGTGGCGCTGGCGCGCGCGATCGTGCGCCGGCCGGGCCTGCTATTGCTGGACGAGCCGTTGTCCAATCTCGATGCGACACTGCGCGACAGCATGCGCCGGGAGCTGGCGGCGCTGATCCGGCAGATCGGCATCACGGCCCTGTTCGTCACGCACGACCAGGTCGAGGCGCTCTCGCTCGCCGACCGGGTCGCAGTGATGGAGCAGGGCCGCATCGTGCAGGAGGGAACGCCGCCAGACATCTACGATCGTCCGGCGAACCTGTTCGTCGCACGCTTCCTCGGCGCGGCCAACGTGCTCTCGGGCGTGGTCGCGGAGCGCGATTGCCAGGGCCGCGTGCGGATTGCGCTCGCCGGCGGGCAGCATCACCTCACGCTTGTGGCCGAGCACCGACCGGGCACCAATGTCGACGTCGTGCTGCGGCCGGAAAATCTCACGATCGGCACGGCGGCGCCGGATCACCGCAACGCCATTCCCGGTCGTATCAGCGCCCGCGCGTTCCAAGGCAACAGCATCGAATACGAAGTCGACGTCGGCGGCAACTCCTCGCTGCGCGTGCTCGCCCCCGCGCGGGGCGGGCTCGACCGCGGCGCGCCGGTGTGGATCGGTATCGATCCGCGCCGGGTCGCGATATTCGGCAGGCCGTGAGCCGCCGGTGAGAATTGCCCGCCATCGATCCGCAACGAACCTGCCGCGTGCGCCTCGCCGAGGCGGTCGCGGGCTGGTTGCGACGGCAGCTCGCGCGAGGCGAGCGGCGCAACATGCCGCGGGAATGGTGGCGTGCGCGCCGGCTCGCGGCGGCGCGAGAAAGTGTTTGAGCCGGCCGTTGACCTCTCCTACGCTTTCGCGGGCGCGCCGGAGACAGGGTGGACGATGGCATTCGTCAGGCAAACGATCGAGCTCAACGGCTGCAAGCTCAGTTTCGCGCGCGGCGGCAGCGGGATGCCGCTGCTCTACCTGCACGGCACCGACGGGCTGGCGGAATGGCCGGCCCTCCTCGACACCCTCGCGCAACGCTTCGAGGTGGTCGCGCCCGACCATCCCGGCTTCGGCGCATCCGAGCTGCCGCCCTCATTCGACGACGTGTCCGACGTCGCCTATCTCTATCTCGACGCCGTCGAGGCACTCGGGCTGTCCGGCATCCATGTCGTCGGCCAGTCGCTCGGCGGCTGGATCGCGCTCGAGATGGCGGTGCGCTCGACGGCGCGGCTGCGCAGCCTGACCTTGATCTCGGCCGCCGGCATCCACGTCAAAGGCGTTCCCAAGGCCGACATCTTCATGATCGATCCGGAAGAGCAGGCGCGTCTCGCCTACGCCGATGCCAAGCTCGGCGAGGCGGCGGCCGAGCGCGCGGCCGCCGAGAAATACCAGGAGGTCGCCATCCTCAACCGCATCGCCAGCGCGCGCTTCGGATGGCAGCCGCGCTTCTTCAATCCGCGGCTGGCGCGCTGGCTGCACCGCGTCAACGTGCCGACCCACGTGATCTGGGGCGAAGGCGACCGCATCATTCCGCCGGCCTATGCCGACGCGTTCCACCGCCTGATCCCGGGATCGACGCTGACCATGGTTCCCAATGCCGGCCATCTGCCGCACGTCGAGCGCACCAGCGCGGTGGCGGAGGCGATGCAGACATTCCTGCGCAATTGAGGGCGATCCGCGATGAAGGTGATGAGCTTTCACCTGATGCCGTATGCGGACCTCGATCTCTCCGTGAAGGATCAGTACCGCACGGTGTGGATCGTCCTGCCCAACAGCTATTACGATCCCGACAAAGGGCATGCGCTCTACAACCGCTACCTCGACGAGCTCGAGCTCTGCGCCGAGCTCGGCTTCGACGGCGTGTGCGTGAACGAGCACCACCAGAACGCCTATGGGCTCATGCCGTCGCCGGTGGTGATGGCGTCGGCGCTGGCCCGGCGCACGCGCCACTGCCGCATCGCCATCCTGGGCAACGCGTTCTGCCTGCGCCAGCATCCGCTGACCTTGGCCGAGGAGCATGCCATGCTCGACGTCATCACCGGCGGGCGCCTGATCAGCGGCTTCGTGCGCGGGGTCGGGTCGGAATATTTCACCTTCGGGGTCAATCCGGTCGACTCGCTCGAGCGCCACCAGGAGGCGCACGACTTGGTGGTGCGGGCATGGACCGAGCCGGGTCCGTTCGCGTTCGAGGGCAAGCACTACCACTGCGAATACGTGAACGTATGGCCGCGGCCGTTCCAGCAGCCGCATCCGCCGATCTGGTGCCCCTCGATGGGCAGCATCGAGACCATCGAATGGGCCGCCCATCCCGACCGCAAATACGTCTACTTGCAGAACTACAGCCCGGTGGAATCGGTGGCGCGCTATCTCGACCTCTATCGCGAGCTGGCGCAGCGCCGCTACGGCTACGAAGCGCCATCCGACCGCATCGGCTGGTGCGCGCCGCTCTATGTCGCGGAGACCGACGCGCACGCGGTGAACGAGGCACGCGAGCACATCGAGGCGCTGTTCAACGTGTTCCTGCCGAAGCAATCCGAGCTGATGTTCTTCCCGCCGGGTTACATGTCGCCGGAATCGCTCAAGCGCGCGCTCGCGCACAAGCGCGGGCATCGCGGCGGCGTTAAGATCGAGCACCTGATCGAGCGCGGCATCATGATCTGCGGCAGCCCGGACACCGTGCGCCGGCGCATCGCGGAATGCCATCATCGCATGGGTTTTCAGGAATTCATCTGCATGCTGCAGTTCGGCACCTTGCCGGCGCCACTGACGGAAAAGAACATCCGCTTGTTTGCGTCGGAGGTGATGCCGGCGGTCAAGGCGCTGACCGACGCGGACTATCGCGGCTTCAGCCTGCCGCGCGTCGCGGCGGAATAGAGCGGTATTGTCGCCCCGCGCGAACCTCACTCTTGCAACGGCTCGCATCGAGCAAACGAAGGAGACGAACGGTGACCACGAAGAAATACGAGACGGTCCAGATCGAGAAACAGGACGGGATCACCTGGCTGATCATGAACCGGCCTGACAAGCGCAACGCCATGAGCCCGCAGCTGCATCTCGAGATGGACGACGCGCTCGACGAGCTGGCGATCGATCCCGAGACCGAGGTCGTCATACTCACCGGGGCGGGCGAGGCATTCTGCGCCGGCCAGGACATCAAGCTCTATTTCCGCGCCGGTGACGCGGATCCGGTCCTGCGCCGCAAGGCCAGCCGCGCCTCCAACCAGTGGCGCTGGCAGAAGCTGTCGACCTTTCCGAAGCCGACCATCGCCATGGTCAACGGCTACTGCTTCGGCGGCGGCTTCACCCAGGTCTGCGCCTGCGACCTCGCGGTGGCGGCCGACGAGGCGGTCTTCGGCCTCTCCGAGGTGAACTGGGGCATTCTGCCCGGCGGCATCGTGTCGTGGAACGTCGTGCAGACCCTGAACTTCCGCGACGGCATGTATTACGCGCTCACCGGCGACACCTTCGACGGCAAGAAGGCCAAGGAGATCGGGTTTGTGAATTTCTCCTATCCGAAGGCGACGCTGAAGCAGGAGACCATCAAGCTCGCCAGGAAGTTGATGGAGAAGAGCCCGGCGGTGCTCCGCTACACCAAGGAAGCGCTGCGCGCGGTGCGCTTCATGAACGAGCCGCAGGCCTCCGACTACCTTGCCGCCAAGAGCGACGCCTTGCGCTTCGCCGACAAGGAGGACAGCCGCAGCCAGGGCATGAAGCAGTTTCTCGACGACAAGAGCTATCGCCCGGGTTTCGGCTCCTTCAGCCGCCAAAAGGCGAAGCAGGCATAGCGGGCTTGCGCGAGGGCAGGGCGGCGAGCAGGCAAGCACAGGGCTTGACGGCGTATGCTTGCCGTCGCGTCCGTCTGCGATGATCGACGCACAGCTCGCGGATCACTCGAAGCGTCAGCTCTGCGCGCGCATGCGAGCCCGCCGCGCCCGTGTCGCCGCATGGTCGAGGAGCCATGACCCGGCACGGCGCGCCACCACCACGCCGTAGTCGCGCTCGGCCGCAGCCGGCGTGACCGCGCCCGCGCGCACGTCGGCGAGCACGCGTTCGGGAGCGCGCGCGAGCGGATCGCCATAGCCGCCGCCTCCCGGCGTGTCGAGACGAAACACATCCCCGGCGCGCAGGGGATAGTCGGCGTAGCGGGTCGGCAGCCGCTTGGCCTCGGCGCTGTCAGGATTGATCCAGATGGCGCCGGGTCGGCCGCTCGCGCCGCCGGCGCAGCCGTTGGGCGGAATGACGTGCTTCATCGAGCGGATCGAGAAACGCGCATCGGCGAGGTTGAGGTATTCGCGGCGGATGCCGAGCCCGCCGCGGAACTCACCGGCGCCGCCGGAATCCGCGATCAACTCGAAACGCGTGACGCGGGTGGGAAACTCGCTCTCGATGATCTCGACCGGCGCGATCCTGGCATTGCTCTGGTTGACGGTGACCCCCGAGACGCCGTCCTTGCTCGCCCGGGCGCCGGCGCCGCCGGCGATGATCTCGTACTGCACATAGCCCTTGCCGCCATAGGTGTTGCGCCCGCCCAGAATGATGGAGCGGCTGCCGCTGCCGTCCGCGCGCACCTTGTCCGGCACGATCGCGCTCATGGCGTCGAAGATGGCATCGACCAGCGCGTGGATGGTCGGATTGTAGGTATTGACGGGCGCGGGGAAACGGGGATTGAGCACGCTGCCTTCGCGCGCCGTCATGGTGAAGGCGCGGGTGAGCCCGCTCGATACGTACATGGTCGGATCGATCAGCGAGATCAGCGCATAGGCGCAGGCTGCCTGCACCAGCGGCGGGCGGATATTGGCGGGTCCCTTGGTCTGCTCCGCCGAGCCGCTGAAATCGAAGTGCAGGTGGTCGCCGGTCTTCTCGACCACGACGTGGATGCGCACGGGCTTTTCCAGGTCGATGCCGTCGTCGTCGACGAACCGCTCCGCCGCGAAGCGGCCGTCGCGCCACTCGGCCACCGCCGCCCTGACCTGCGCCTCCGACATCTCCAGCACGTGGACGAATGCGGCCAGGGTCTTGGTCCGGCCGAATTTGGCCACCAGCTCGGTGAGCCGCTTCTCGCCGAGCCGGTCGGCGCCAAGCTGGCCGCGGATGTCGCCGAGCACGAGCTCCGGGGTGCGGCTATTGGCGGCGATGAGGCGCTCGAGGTCGTCGTTCGGGCAAAAGCCACGCTGGTAGCGCACGGCCGGAAGATGCAAGCCTTCGTTGAAAGTCTCGCGCGCCTGGCCGGAGCAACTCCCCGGCACCGGCCCGCCGATGTCGCTCTTGTGCGCGATCGAGCCGCAGAACCCGAATAAGGTGCCCCCGACGAAGACCGGGGTGATCACCGCGATGTCGGGCGCGTGCGGGCTGCCGCCCTCATACGGATGGTTGATGATGAAGGCGTCGCCTTGCGCGATGTCGTCGCGGAAGGCCGCGATGACGGCGGCGGTCGAGGCCGGAAACGCGCCGATGTGCAGCGGCAGCACCACGTGCTGCGCCACCACCGCGCCGTCGGCGTTCATCAGCGCGCAGGAGGCGTCCTGCGATTCTCGCACGATGGTGGAGAAACCGGTGCGGAACAGCGAGTTCTGCATCTCCTGCACGATGCCGGAGAGGCTCGCCTTCACGACCTCGAGTTCGATTGCGTCGATGGGCATGGTGTTATTCGCAAGTTCTCCATACTGGGCCCGCTTTTGCGGGGACAGGCCTCGCGGGCATGAGTGTGGCGGATTACGTGACGATCAGGTTCTTCCATTCATCCACGCGCGCAACCTGGCCGGGATAGATCACGGTGGTGCTGTCGAACTGTTCGAGGATCGTCGGTCCGGCGAGTTCCAGTCCGACGTCGAGCCGCTCGCGCCGGTAGACCGGGCAAGGGAGCTCGTGCCCCTCGAACCACACGCGCCGGACCGTGCGTCGGGCATCGGCGAGCGTGGTGCCGGCGCGCGCGAATCTCGGCATTGCGACCGGCGGCAGCATGCCGACGCCGCGCACGCGGTAGGACACGATCTCCACCGGTTCCTGCGGGGCCATATGGCCGAACATGGCGCCGTGCTGCTGGTCGAAGGCCACGCGCAGTCCTTTCAGATCCGCGCACTCGAGCGGTGCGGCCGGGCAGGGCACCGCGATCTCATAGCCCTGGCCGGCATAGCGCATGTCGAGCGCGCGCTCGATTCGGATGCAATCCGGCGTGAAGCCGTCCTCGACCAGCTCGCTCATCGCCTGCGCGGCCAGCTCACCGAACATGGCGTTGACGGCGGCGGGGCTCACTTCGCCGAGCGGCGTCAGCTGCGAGCGCACATAGTCGTGTTTGACGTCCGAGATCAGCAGGCCGAAGGCCGAGAACACGCCGGGATGGCGCGGGACGATGACCCCGGCCATGCCGAGGTCGCGCGCGATGCGGCCGGCATGCACGGGACCGGCGCCGCCGAAGGCGAGCAGCATGAAATCGCGCAGGTCGTGCCCGCGCATGGTGGAGATCGCCTTGATCGCCTCCTCCATCTTGACCTCGATGACGCGGATGATGCCTGCGGCGGCCTGCGCGGTAGCGAGGCCGAGCGGGCGCGCCACTCGGGCGTCGATCGTGGCGCGCGCCTGCGCGCCGTCGAGGCGCATGCGGCCGCCGAGGAAATGGTCGGCATCGAGATAACCCAGAACCAGGTTGCAATCGGTGACGGTGGGCGCCTCGCCGCCGCGGCCGTAGCAGGCGGGCCCCGGCACCGCGCCGGCGCTGTGCGGGCCGACCTGCAGCACGCCGAAGCGGTCGACCCCCGCGATCGTGCCGCCGCCGGCGCTCACCGTGTTGATATCGAGCATGGGCACGGCAAGGTCGCGGCCTTCGATCTTGCCGCGGCTCGACAACAGCGGCTCGCCGTCCTTGATCAGTGCGACGTCGCAGGACGTGCCACCCATGTCGAAGGTGATGATGTTGCGGTAGCCGCCCATGCGGCAGGCCAGCGCGCCGGCAGTCACGCCGCCCGCCGGCCCGGACAAGACCGTGGTCACCGCCCGCCGCGCAGCGGCGGCGAAGGTCGCCATGCCGCCATTGGACTGCATGACGTATTTCTGCCGCGTCGTCACGCCGGCGGCGGCGAGCCGCTGCTCGAGCTGCGCGATGTAGCGCGCCAGGATCGGCTGCAGGTAGGCGTTGATGACCGTGGTGCTCAGCCGGTAGTACTCTCGGATCTGCGGCAGCACCTCGCACGAGAGCGAGACGCTGCAGTCCGGCATCTGCTCGCGGATGATCTCGCGCACGCGCGCTTCGTGCGCAGGGTGCAGAAACGAGAACAGCAGGCAGACCGCGATCGACTCAGTGTTCTGCGCCTTGAGCTCGCGCACGGTCCCGCGCAGCGCGGACTCGTCGAGCGCGCGCAGGACGTTGCCGCGGAAGTCGACGCGTTCCCCGACCTCGCCGGTGAGATGCGGGGGAACCAGCGGCGCCGGCTTGTCGTACATGACGTCGAAGATCGGCGCCCCGTACGGGCGCGCCTGTTCGCCCACGGGGTAGATGCCGCGGAAGCCCTCCGTCACCAGCAATGCCGTCAGCGCGCCCTTGCCTTCCAGCAGCGCGTTGGTGCCGACCGTGGTGCCGTGGCAGAAATAGCCGATATCGGCGGCGTCAATTCCGTCCGCGAGCAGTGTTTCCAGTCCGGTGAGGATCGCGCGTGAAGGATCATCGGGGGTCGAGGGGACCTTGGCGATCGAGATCTCGCCGGTCGCCTCGTTGAGGTGGACGAAATCGGAAAATGTCCCTCCGGTATCGACGGTGACGCGGTAACGAGCCATGCAAGGTCGGATTGCACGAGGGGAGCGCAGCGGTCGCTATAAGGGCATGGCCCCCGCCTCGCGTCAAAGCGCAATATCCCGTGGGCGGCGGGGAGGCCCCCGCGCAACGCGGTTGTAATCACGCTGCGCTCCGGATGAGATGGCCGGGGCAACGACAGATCGGAGCGAACATGTCGGGACAAATCGCGCAAGCCGAAGCCGTGGGCGCCACCGAGGCGCCGCGGGTGCCGGCGTCGGCGGTGGCGGCCTTCGTCAAGCGCGCGTTCGAAGCCGCCGGCATTCCTGCTGGCGACGCGGAGATCCTCGCCGGCCTCATGGTCGAGGCCGATCTGCGCGGCAGCGACACCCACGGCGTGATCCGGCTGCCGCTCTATCTGCGGCGCCTCAAAGCCGGCGGCGTCAAAGCCTGCCCCGATATCCGGATCGTGCGGGAAAAGCCCGGCACCGCGCTGGTCGACGGCGACAACGGCATGGGCCATCTGGTGATGCGGTTCGCCGCCATGACCGCGATCGAGAAGGCCAAGCGCACGGGCGTCGGCTGGGTGGGCGCACGCATGAGCAATCACGCCGGCCCCGCCGCGCTCTACGCCATGATGCCGCTCGCCCACGACATGATCGGGCTCTATCTCGCGGTCGGCAGCAACAACCATCTGCCGCCCTGGGGCGCTGTGGAGAATCTGCTGGGA
>DATBKV010000287.1:0-7938 GCA_036555745.1 Xanthobacteraceae bacterium
GGCGGCACCACCTGGTCATCCGTGAAGGCGACGATGCGGCCGATGCTCGACGGGCGCAAGGTCAACATGCTGGTGCAGTGGGGCGCCACCAAGGACCCGGAGATTTCCACCTACGCCAACCGCGATGTGCCGCTGATCCAGGAGCTCGGACAGACTGACCTTGACCGGCGAGTTCTGCTGTTCATCGGCTCCGGCGCCGCCTTCGGGCGGCCGCTGCTCGCGCCACCCGGCGTCCCGCGCGAGCGTGTGGACATCCTCCGGGAGGCCTTCGACCGCACGATGCGGGATCCGGAGTTCCTGGCCGAGGCGGCGCGTCTCAACATGGACATCAAGCCGCTGGGCGGCGCCGAGTTGCAAACGATCGCGACTGGCGTCGTGCAATCGCGACCCGAGGATCTGGCGCGTGCGAAGGAATTGATCGGCGCGACGCGATAGACTAACCCAATAACCCGACCAACACGGACGACCATGCGTTTTGAAGGCACCAGCGGCTATGTGGCGACCGACGACCTCAAGGTCGCGGTCAATGCTGCGATCACGCTCGAGCGCCCGCTTCTGGTCAAGGGCGAGCCCGGCACCGGCAAGACCGTGCTGGCGATCGAGATTGCCAAGGCGATCAGCGCGCCTCTGATCGAGTGGCACGTGAAGTCGACCACCAAGGCGCTGCAGGGACTCTATGAGTACGACGCGGTGTCGCGGCTGCGCGACAGCCAGCTCGGCGATGCGCGCGTGCACGACATCCGCAACTACATCAAGCGCGGCAAGCTGTGGGACGCCTTCGTCGCCGACGCACGGCCGGTGCTGCTGATCGACGAGATCGACAAGGCCGACATCGAGTTTCCCAACGACCTGTTGCAGGAGCTCGATCGCATGGAGTTCTTCGTCTACGAAACCGGCGAGACCATCAAGGCGCGGCGCCGCCCGATCGTGGTCATCACCTCCAACAACGAGAAGGAATTGCCCGACGCGTTCCTGCGCCGCTGCTTCTTCCACTACATCAGCTTCCCCGACCCCGACACCATGCGCGCCATCATCGAGGTGCATTTTCCCGGCATCAAGCAGCGCCTGGTGTCGGAGGCGTTGCGGCTGTTCTATGAGATCCGCGAGGTGCCGGGGATGAAGAAGAAGCCGTCGACGTCGGAGCTGCTGGACTGGCTCAAGCTGCTCATGGTCGAGGACATCGGCCCGGAGACGCTGCGCGAGCGCGATCCCAAGAAGCTCATTCCGCCGCTGCACGGGGCGCTGATCAAGAACGAGCAGGACGTGCACCTGTTCGAGCGGCTGGCCTTCATGGCGCGCCGGGAGGGCCGGTAATCGCGAAATGGCTTGCAGTCCTCGTTCTCGCCGCAAGCAATGCTGTCGTCCCCGCGCAGGCGGGGACCCAGATTCCAGAGACGGTGGTTTGCTCCCCGCTTTCGCTCCCAGCACAGGCGGGATTCGTACTCCAGCGGGGCTGTTGCAGGCGCGATGGGTCCCCGCTTTCGCGGGGATGACATCTTAGGATCGGTTGAGCGAAGCGAAACCCATCAACCGTGCGCGCCAAGATGAGCCTGGCGGATGACGAGATTCGTTGCGGCAGCAAACGTGGCAGAGGCTATCCGCCGTGCGGGCTGCGCGCTTCGGCGGTTTCGCGTGCGGCAACCGGATCGGCGGGCAGCTCGGTGAGCCCCGGCTCTCCCGGCAGCACGCTCGGCGGCACCACGGCGCCAAGCCGCGCCTCGACCGGCGCCGGCGCCTCTCCCGCGCGCAGCGCCGCCAACTCGGTCACGCGACGAGACTCCTGCTCGCGCTGGCGGGCCTGGCGCGCCAGCAAGCGCTCGCGGCCGTCGAACCACCAGTAGTAGACCTGCATCGCCGCGCGCCCGAGCCTGCCGCCCGCCCACACCAGCTCGAACGGCGCGAACAGCCGCCAGCTGTCGTCGCCCTCGGTGATCGCCTGCGCCAGGATAGTGCCCGCCATGGCGGTGGTGTTGAGCCCATGGCCGCCGAAGGCGCTGGCGAGCCACAGTCCGGGCGAAAGCTCGCCGATCTGCGGCATGCGGTGGAGCGCGTTGCCGAGCACGCCCGACCAGGCATGTTCGACCTCGACCGCACCGAGTTGCGGGTAGAGCGCGGCGAGGTCGGCTTTCAGCCGTGGCACGACCGTCCAGGGGTCGGCCTCCCAGGTGGTGGAGTGGCCCGACCACAGCAGCCGGTCGTTGCCGACGATGCGGTAGTGATTGTTGGCAAGATCCGTGTCGGTCACCGCGCCGCGATAGGCGACTGCCTCGGGAAGCCGCGGCCCGAGCGGCGCGGTGACCATCGTGTAGCTCCAGATCGGCACCAGCGTGCCGGCGACGTCCGGCATGAGCGAGCCGAGATGGACATTGCCGGCGAGCACGATATGGCCGGCGCGCACGCGCGCGGATGGCGTGACCACGCGCTTGCGCACGCCTTCGACGTCGATCGACAGGGCCGGCGTATCCTCGAAGATGCGCGCGCCCGCCGCCTCCGCCAGCTCCGCAAGTCCCAGCGCATAGTTGAGTGGATGGATGTGGAACGCGCGCGGCAGATGCAGGGCATCGAAATAGTGATCGGTCTGGAGCACGGAGCGCACGCGCTCGGTCGGCCAGCCCTCGACCTCGGCGTCGAGCTCCTGCCGATAGAATTCGATCTCGCCCGCCAGCTCGTCGGCGTTGTCGATCTTGGATACCTTGAGCCAGCCGGCGACCGGCGCCACCCCGGGCATGCGCGCCTCGGCAATGGTCGTGCGCACGTATTTGAAACCCGCGTCCGACAGCTCCCACAGCGCCTTGGCGTGGTCGATCCCGACCCGGCCGGAGATCCGGTCCATGGACGCGGCAAAGCCGGGAAGCACGAAGCCGTCGTTGCGTCCCGACGCGTTCCAGGCGACGCGCGCGCGCTCCAGCACCGCGACCGCCCACCCGCGGCGCGCCAGCTCGCGCGCGGTGGTGAGCCCGGCCAGGCCCGCGCCGATGACGCAGACGTCGACGTCGATATCGAAGGTGAGCGGCCCGCGCGCGGCAGCTGGCACCACGGTCGCCGTGTACCAGGTCGGCGCGTAGGAGGTGCTCTCGGACGCGTTCACGTTTTCTTCCCGTCGGCCATCGAAGTCGCGTCCCAGTAATCAGACATCCACCGCGGAGGCAATCGGCGGCCCGTTTCCGGCTGCAGTGGGATGAGTTTTCTTGGAATCGTCATCCCGGGCGCAGCTCATTGCCGGAGCGTGATCTTTTCCGAAAACCGGTTCCCACTTTTCGGGCTCATGCCCTAGGATTTCGGATTTCCGCTGCTAGCATGCGGCGGCAGCCGGAAATCGACGGCTGCACGCAGCTGGTGTGACCAGGAGCTGCCTTCGAAGGTCCCTTCGATCCCTAACCGTGTACTGACCGCAATGCGTCTTTTGTTGCTGCGACACGCGAAGTCGGAAAAGCCCGCACCGGGGATGCCCGATCGGGAGCGCAGCCTGAACGCGCGCGGCCGCAACGATGCGCCCGCCGTCGGCGCCTACATGGCGCGGCACGGACTGATCCCGGAGCGCGTGATGGTATCGCCGGCGGTGCGCACGCGCGAGACCTGGGAGTGCCTGGCCGGCGCGCTCGACGCCCGGCCGCGGGTGCTCTACGAGCAACGCCTCTACAATGCGGGCAGCGAGGCAATCCTCGCCCTAGTGAAAGCGACCGACCCGGCGGTGGGTGCGCTCATGGTGATCGGCCACAATCCCGGACTGCACGAGCTCGCGCGTTTGCTGATCGCCTCGGGCGACGTCGAGGCGCGCGAGCGGCTCAATGAAGGCCTGCCGACCTCCGCGCTCGCGGTCATCGATTTCCCTGGCAAGGACTGGCGCAAGGTGCATCCTCACGGCGGGCGGCTCGAGCGCTTCGTCAGTCCGCGCTCGTTAGCGGCCGCCGATCGCGTCTGAGCGCGCGGGGACCTGCGCTGAAGCGCGCCTGGGGTTGGGCCCATTCCACCCCCCGCACAAAGCCCCGCGGGAAACGGAGCGGCGGCCCGCGCGCCTGCGTCATCGCAGCCAACGCCATTTGATCCTCGCCGCTCACGCTGCGCGCGCCGGCGTGGCATTATGTCGGAACGCCAAGTCAGAGAGGGACGGTGCCATGTACAGGAAAATCCTGGTTCCGATCGACCTCGCGGATCCGGAGCTTGCCAAGCCCGCGGTCGCGACCGCGCTGCTGATGGCAGCTTCATCGGAGGGCGCGGTCCGGTTCATCAACGTGCTGCCGCTCACCCCGGTGATGCTCGCGGAATACGTTCCACCCGATTTCGAGGTGCAGCAGCGCAAGGCGGCGGAGGATGCCCTCGGTATCGTGGTGAAGGAAACCGGCCTCGCGCCCGAGCGCGTCTCTGCGGCCGTGCGCCAGGGCGGCATCTACCAGGAGATCCTGGAGGAGGCCGCCAGCTTCCAGGCCGATCTCATCGTCATGAGCTCGCACCGGCCGCAGCGGCACGCGGTGCGCACCTATTTCCTCGGCTCCAACGCCGGCCACGTCGTGCGTTACGCCAAATGCTCGGTGCTGGTGGTGAGGAACTGAGCGACGGGGCGACTTGCCTCCTGCTAATCCGGCACCAGCTCCTTCGGCACGGCCTCCGGCCGATAACGGCCGGGGCGGTTGCGCCTGAAGTAAGCGCCGCTCTGCCAGATGAACAGCACACAGAAACCGCCGACCACCGCCGCGCCGGCATAGGCCCCGGTTTGCAGCGCGCGCAGCGTGAGCGCCGCGAGTGCGAGCGCCACGCCGGCAAAGACCGCAAGCCCCGGCCAATACAACAAGGCGGGCGCGCCGGTTTCGTACGAGGCCTGCGCGCCCGCCCCTGCCATACGGGCGTTAAGCGCGCGCACGAATGCGCCGTAAGGCGCATCCTGCGCCGCCTGCTCGGCCAGCGAGCGCCACGAGGTGGATGCGATCGACAGCCGCCGCCCACCGGGCCACCAGATGTCTGTAACGAAGCGGCGGGTTTGCATGGTCACCGGCCGATACGACAGCCGAATGCGGGTGATGCGCGCGTAGGGAATGCGCCCTTGCTGGCGACCCGCCCGCCATTCCAGCGCGTCAGGGTGCAGCGCCAGCTCCCAGGCCGCGCCCATCAGCGAGGGCTTGTAGACGTAGACGGGATTGCCGTCGCCGGAAGCGTCCTCGGGCGGTCCGGCGCTCATGGCGGCGCATCCGGCGTCAGCTTGTCGACCTGACGCAGCTGCGGAAACGCCCACATCCAGATCAGCATGACGGCGACGGCGCCGACCCCTCCGATTAGCGCCGATGGGACGGCGCCGAGCCAGGCCGCGACCGTGCCGGCGCGAAATTCGCCGAGCGAGCCGGAGGAGCCGGTGAACATCGAATTGACCGCCATCACGCGGCCGAGCATGTCGTAGGGGGTGCGCATCTGGACCAGCGACTGGCGGATCACCACGCTGACCGCGTCGGCGGCGCCGTAGAGGACCAGCGCCAGGCACGAAAGCACGACCGAGCTCGACAGCCCGAACAGCAGGCTGGCGAGCCCGAACACTCCCACCGCGGCGAACATGATGCGCCCGGCGTGGCCTGCGATGGCGCGGCGCGCGAGCACGATCGAGGTCGCGAGCGCCCCCACTGCCGGCGCCGAGCGCAGGAGTCCGAGCGCCCATGGCCCCGCCTGCAGGATATCGCGGGCATAGATCGGCAGCAGCGCGGTCACCCCGCCGAGCAGCACGGCGAACAGGTCGAGCGAGATCGCGCCGAGCAGGATCGGGCGGCCGCGGATATAGCGAAAGCCGGCGAACAGCGTCTCCATGCTGATCGGCTTGCGCGCCGGCTTGTGCTGCTCGCTGTGCGGCCCCAGGCGCACGAGGCTGATCAGCACGCTCGCCGCAATGAACACCACCGCGCAGGTGGCATAGACCGCGGTCGCGCCGAATGCGGCATAGAGCAAGCCCCCGATCGACGGCCCGCAGATCACCGCGGTCTGCTGGGCGCTCGCGGAGGCAGCGATGGCGCGCGGCAGCAGCATCGTCGGCACGACACCGGGAAGCAGCGCGTGAATGGTCGGCATCTCGAAGGCGCGCGCCGTACCGGATAGCAGCAGGATCGCGAGCATGCCGTCGCGGTTAAGCCAACCGCGGGCCGTGCCCAGCGCCAGCGCGACCGCGGCGAGCGCCTTGGCCACCTGACAGGTGGCGGCGACGGCGCGCCGGTCGAACAGATCCGCGACCTGACCGATCACCACGGCCAGCACCAGCAGGGGTACGAACTGTACGAGTCCGACGAGCCCGAGGTCGAACGGATCGTTGGTCAGCTCGTAGATCTGCCAGCCGACCGCGACGCTCTGCATCATGTAGGCGCCGTTGGTGAAGGTGCGCGCGCACCAGAACAGCACGAAGGAGCGCTGACGCGTCAGCGAGGCGGCGGCGGGCGTCATGGCTTCAGTTCGTAGGTCGCGTTAGCGCGGCCCGCAAGCTCGTCACCCGCTCGCGGTCAACCCTACATCGCGTGCGGGAACGTCGGGCTACGCCCGGAGCAGACGTCAAGGCGGAATGAGAGATCACCGGCGGCGCTATCTACAACGGAATGGCCAGCAGCGTGTCGATCAGCCGGCTGTCGAGGATCACGAGCTTTTCGGCAAAACGCGCGTCACCGCCCTCGAGCACGACGCGATCATGATAGCGGCCGGTCGCGAACAGCGCGGTCTCGCCGGTATGCATGATGCGCGCGACGACAAAGCTCGTTTGCGCGCCAATCACGCTCCCAGCGCTCGATGCGATGAGCGGCGCGCCGACGAGGTGGCGGTAACGCTGGGCTTCGTAGACGTTGGCGTCGCGCAGCGAGCGCACGCGGTCGCGCAGCATGGCGCGCGAGGTGGCGTGGATCAAACCGAGCGGCAGGCCGTGCTCAAAATTCTCCGCGGTGGTGACGCGATAGCAACCGTCGGAGGTGAAGAAATCCGGCCAGCTCTCCAGCTTGCCGTCGTCGATCGCCTGCGCGTAGCGGGCGTTGAGATCCTGCACGGTGAGCACGAGCTCGACGTTCATTTTGCCGCGACCGTGAGCCTCAAATGCTCATATACTCGCGGTAGGCCTTCCAGAACCCGCGCACCGCCGCCTCGGTGACGCGACTGTCCTCGGAGGCGGTGCCCGCGCCGCCCATCTCGACCACCGAAACCAGGTCCGCGGCGGTGCCGACCGCGCGCTGCACGAATCCCGGCGCGGCACCGTCTTCCATCGAAATGTAGCCGGCCGGGCCGATGAGGTTGGCCTGCCGCAACCGCCGCTCGGTCATCGCCACGTCGTCGCCCTCGAATCCGAAGCAGGTCCAGACCAGCTCGGTCTGATCGAGCCCGCGCGGCACGAGGCGGCGCACCGCCAGGCTGTTGCGGGTCTGCTGCAGCACGAAGGTCGGAAACACCGACAGAATTTGCAGCCCAATGCCATCACCGAACTCGTCGACCGCCTCCAGGAGTTCGGGCGCCTCGAGCCCGAATCCCTCCTGCGCCGCCCGCATCCCGGCTTGCTCGTATTCCCTGCCGCCGGTGTCGGCCGCGAGCGAATAGCTCACGTGGTGACCGCCGCAGTCGCTGACCACAATGCCGCCCTGCTGCGACAGCCGGTTGAGCCGGAAGGTGGTGAAGAACGTGTGCAGGAGGCTCGCATGGTAACTGTCCTTGACGTTCTCCATGTAGAGCTTCCAGTTGCTCGGCAGCGTCTGGCTGTAGCCGCCAAGCAGCCGCACCGGCGCGCGCATCACGCGACGGATGCGGCGTACGATCTCCGGCCCGAGATAGCGCTCAAGCGGCGGCGCATCCGCCGAGAGCGTGCCGAACACGAGCCCGCCGAGCGTGGCCACACGCAGCTTGCGCGGGCCGTGCCGCTCCGGATGGCACTCGGCCGGCATCCCGCCCTTGCCGGCGAGCCCCTTGCGGAACGCGACGCCGGTGAGATTGCCGGCGAGG
>DATBKV010000288.1:0-1625 GCA_036555745.1 Xanthobacteraceae bacterium
GGCACTTTGCAACACGTGCTGGATTGCGCATTGGGTTCCCCACCTCTGACCCCGGCGCGCGGCCGGGGCGCTGGAGTGTCGAGAGCCGGCGGCAGCGGCCGGCTGGTCGAGCTTTAGCAGCACTGACTTCCCTACGCACTATGCCTAAATTGGCCGCAAGCTTTGCCGAACGGTGCGCGCAGATGCGCGACGCGGCGGAGCAGCTCAAGGCAATCACCGAGATCGTTTCGCGCGAAGCGCTTGCGATGATGGCCGCCAAAGAACGCTTTTCGGAGCGTCGCGACCGGCGAAAGGCGCGCACCTAGCGCCCATCGCACCTTATCAGCATCACCATCTCCCCCATGTCTACACCAGACGACATCCCGGTGGGTTCCGACCTGCAGGAGGACTTCACCATCTGCCCCAGCTGCGGCGAGGACCTGCCGCACCACCTGTGCGACGGCCTCACGGCAGGGCATGAGTGATTACCAGCCAATTCAACACTATGGGCATTGACATCTATGCAACGTGGCGCGGACAGACCGAGGCAGAGCAGGGCGCGCAGTGCACCGGCTTCAGCGCGGTGGACGGCCACGCCGCTTAGGACACCCGGATCAATAACCGCTACCTGCAGCGGGGCTTGATGGTGTAGTTCCATTCAGGATGGAACGTGTCGCCGGTGATGTCGAGGGCGGCCATGTCGGCGTCGCTGACTTTGATGCCCTTCTCGTAGGTGCGCTCGTCGAGCACGCAGGCGACCTTGAGGCCGGTCTTGGTCGTGGTGGCACCGATCAGTTCCACCACGGCGAGCCGGTCCGTCAGCGGCCGGCCACGCCAGTTCTGCGTGATGTGGCAGAACAGACGGTGCTCTATTCTGTTCCATTTCGACGTGCCCGGCGGATAGTGGTGGATGTGGAGCGCGAGGTTTGCCTCGTCGGCGAGCTTCTGCAACTCGACCTTCCACAGCCGCACGCGCGCGCCGTTGGAGCCGCCGCAGTCGGCCGTGATCGTCAGCTCTTTGGCTTGTGGGTAGCGCTCACGCCCCATGCGCTCCAGCCAGCAGCGGATCGCCGCCACCGCGAACTCGGCCGTGTCGGACGTGATGCCGAGGCTGACGAAGCCGGCGTTGGCCGCAATGTCGTAGACGCCGCAGGGCACGACCTTGCCCAGCGTCTTGTCCTCGAAGTCGTGCACGTTGACACGGCAAGGCTCGCCCTTGGGCCGATAGTCGGAGCCGCCGTTCTTGAAGTTACCGACCAGCTCTTTCTTCTTGGTATCGACCGAGATGACAGGCTGCCCCGCAGCCTGCGCGGCGACCACCTTGGCGTTGATATGCTCGAACTGCGCGTCGCGGTCCGGATGCCGGGAGCCCTCGTCGGCCTTGCGGTTGTGCTGGCGCGAGAAGCCGAGCTTCGCCAGTTCCTTGGCAACCGTATCGGCGCTGATCGGATGGCCCATCGCCGTCAGCGTGTCGGCGAGCTTGTCCATGCTCTTCGAGACCCACCGCAGCGGCCGCTCGGGGTCGCCCAGCGTGGCCGGCTCCACCAGGCTCTGCAGCGCGGGAACCAAGCCGGGATCGCGCTCGCTCACCGCCTTGCGCCCGCCGCCGGCGCGGCGCGCTTGCCGACCCTCCGGCAGCGGCCCGG
>DATBKV010000289.1:0-13308 GCA_036555745.1 Xanthobacteraceae bacterium
CCGGGTCGCGATCCGCGACATGCAGATCAAGTACGGCCTGCCGGCCGACGGCTGGCCGACCGCGGAGCTGCTCACGCGCGTGCGCGCGGGGAGGTAGTGGAGCAGCCTGGCGCGCCCAAGCTCGGGCAACCGGCAAGATCAGCAGCTGGTCTCACGCGCCGCCGCGAAGTGGGGAAGCCAGGCCAAGCTCCGTGTCGGCACCCTGCTCGGAGCGGTGGGCAACGAGGAGAGCCCGAACACCTCGAACAAGCCAGTTGACCCCGACTGCCAGCACCCCGAGTCCGACGAGGACGGCGAGCGCGAGCTCGAACGCGCCCTCGTTTTGGCACATTTTGCGCAGGTCGGTGAGCGAGAACAAGTCCACCGGAGCCCAGTCCGGCAGGGTACCGCGCGAATAAGCCATGCATTGGATGCGAATCAAGGTTTCAGTCGCAAACAATGTCCCGGCCAGCATGACGATGCCGCCGCCGAGGATGCGCAGGTAGCCGAACAGCAGAACCCTTCGCCGCCTCTCGACCGCGCCCTCTTGCACGAGGCCCATCGCCCGCCGGACCGGCCGCAGCCTTCGGTGACCCCACCTTATGGTATGGATTCCGAGCGAGAGCAGCGCCAATGCGGCCACAACCAGCGCGACCAGGTCGATGCGCGGCCCGCGTTCATAGAACATGGCGTAGCCCGAGAGGTGCTCCCAGGCGCCAAGATAAGAGCCGAGCACCACGAACAAGACCAGCACAATAACAAGTGACACAAACAGCCAAAAAAACCCGCCCACGACGGCCGGCCATCCGAGCACCAGATCGATCTGTGCGGCCATTGCGGGCTCGAGCAGCTGCGTTTGCCTGCGCCGCAGGTAATAGCGGCGGATCGTCCGCAGCCCTCCGGAAAAGATGATCTTCGAGAACATAACCATACCGAACACCATGAGGAACACGGCCACGAAGGCCGGCCACTCCACGTTCGCGTCTTTTGTCCATTCCGGCGGCGAGTCGTAGCCAAAATAGGCAAAATTCATTCGCACCACTCCCTCGACGAGCAAGGCGGCGAAAATGACGAGCAGGCCGACCGTAACCAACCATGATATTGCGCCTGCGACCACGCCGAGCGAACCGAGCAGAAAGCCGCGCGCCTGCCGGGTGGCGAGGACGGGCTCGATCAAGGCATCGTGGCTCAGCTCATAATACATGCTGTCGGCGCGGCTATCGCAGCGCAACAGGCGACTGCTCACGAGCTGCCTCAGCGTCTCCGACGGCAGCCACAATTGACGCTTGATCTCGTTTTCCTCGAGGCTCAAACGGCGACCCTCTGGGCTGATCAGATAATTCTCGCATAGTCGCCGCGCGGCCTGGCGCACGCGTCTGCCCGGCACTGCGGCAAGGGCGCGGCGATAGAAGTCCTTGAGCGTGTCCCGCAATGCCGCTTCGCCGCCGATATCCTCGATCGTCAGCGCCACATCGGCTGCCGATTGCCGTTGCCGCTCCAGAGCGGTCCGCTCGAACCGTTGGCAAATCAGTTGCAGCTGGAATGGCTCGACATTGCGCGCGGTCTCCACGAGCGCGCGCCCCCGGCGTCGGGAGAGATAGTCGAGAATGCGCTCCACCGCCTTGGGGTCATAGCGAAACGGCCGGGTCTCGAGTGCAGGATCGTCGATTGCGGCCGGGCCGGTCAGCGCCTCCGCCGCTGCCTGCAGCGACAAAGGCGCGAGGCGGAAGCGATGATGCAGGATCTGGGGAATGCGGTCCGCCGCTTCCTCGAGCAGACCCAGAAAGTCCTCGCGCAGCGAAAGCACGACGTGCACGGTGGGCGCCGCGTCGCTCAGGTCCCGATGGGCTTCGGCAAAGTCCGGCGGAGCAACGCCGCGCACGAGATAGCCGAGCTCCGAGAGGAAGCTCGTTCTCGCCTCGGGCTTCTGCAGCGTGAACAGCTCCTCGAACTGATCGAGGATGAGCACCGGTGTCACCAGGATGTCGCCGCGCCAGAATTCGGCGGTCTTGAAAAACGACCACAGGGAAGTCGGCTCACCGGCGACGTATTCGATCCCCTGGCGCTCCGCTGCGCCGCGGATCCCCTGCAAGACGGATGCGCGCGGCCCGTCCTGCACGTCATTGACCCGCACGATCAGCGGGAGGTAGCCCTCGTCGCGAAGCCGTTGCGCGACGCCCGCGTTCAACAGCGAGGACTTGCCGAGGCCGGACCGTCCATAGACCACGACCATGCGATTGGCCAGGATCTGGTCGGTGAGCTCGGTCACCTCACGCTCGCGCCCGAAGAAGATTTTGCGCGACAGAGGATCGTCGGAGAATGGCTGCGCGCCGGGGTAACGGGTGGCTTGAACGCTCATGGTCTTGCTAGCGGTTGCGGCGCTGGAAGTCGCGGAGCATGGTCGAGACCACCTTCGACAGATCTTGGTCGAACTGCGCCGGCCGCAACGGCATCTCCTGATACTCGCCGAGCTCGACAACGCGATCCTCGTCGGCAATGTCGGCGGTCCGCAATGGAATCAGAAACGAGCCGCGCACGGCGAGCGCCCGGTTACGGGCGAGCGCGATCTCGCGGTTCACGTAGCTGTCGGCTTTTCTGCACAGCGTCGGCGTGTAGAGGACGAGGACGTAATCGGTCGCTGCGAGCTCGTCGCGCACCCGCTGGTCCCAGTCCTCGCCGCCCACCATCGAGTCCTGGTCGAGGTAGGGCTCGAACTGGGAGCGGCCGAGGCCCTCGAACAGCCGAGAGGCAAGCGCACCGTCCTCGCGCGCATAGCTGATGAAAACACGCGGGCGGGGGCCCAGCGGGGCGGCCTCCGCCACCACTCCGCCTTCGGCCGCCAGCCTGCGGGCAAGCTCGGTCAGGAACTCGCTGACGTCGGCGTCCTCCACCTCGATGCGCGTGCCGCGCTGATAGAACAGTATCGTCTGCTCGCGGTCGGCTTCCGACAGGCTGCGCAGCGACTCGGCCGCGATGGCGCTGGCGGTGCGATGCAGCTCGAGCGAGCGCACCAGCACCTTCATCAGAACACGCAGGTACCACTGGCTGATGCCGAAGCCGACGAAGAGAAAGCTCTGCCCGGTGCGCTTGAGCGCCCGGCTGAGGCTGTTCGGGAGCGGCGGTCGCTCGGAGACGATGGCGATCAGAAAGTCGAGCAGGTCGTTTTCACTCAACACCAGGGAGGCCGGCTCGCGCGCGGTCCCGAACAGGTGATAGACGACGGGCGTGGAAGGCGAGCCGCTGAGAACGAATTCGGGATTCTCGCGCCGGTCCCCGCGCAGGTGATAACGATAAGCGAGCGGCGACTTGCCCTCGTCCTTGAGCGCGCGCAGCAAGAGATCATCGTGACAGGTCGTCACGATCAGGCCGAAGGGCAGCGAGGCAAGGGCGCGATGCAGCGCCGACGGCGCGAGCGCACCGGAATTGTAAAATTTCTCGGCCAGCGCTCGCAACGCGTTGGTGCCGAAGCCGCTCGCGTCTTCATAGTGCTGGGCGACTGCCGCCAGCGAGTCGCCGACAACGCGCCGGCCGTCCTCCTCGAGCTCGCCGGCCAGCTGGCGCATGAGGGCTGCGGCGAAGCTCTCGTGGTGTTGCGGCACCGCGGCCGCCCCATTCCCTGCGACCGGTGACGCCGAAACTTCCTGCCCGAGCATGAGCACGCATTGCCCGTGCCGTAGGCTGGTGACCAGGCTCGTCCAATGGCGCTCTTTCATTTGGCCTCCTGCGATTGCCCGTCGCAAGCAATGTCGAGGCGCAAGGTATTCGCTTTGAACCCGGAATTTTCAGCGAAAGCTACGCGACCTGCGTTGTCTCTCCGTTAATGTCGTCACCGTCGAGGAACCTCGTGAGGGTCGGCCGCTCAAGCGCCGCCGGACTCCATGGTATCTAATTCTTTTTTAATGACAAAATCTCGATTAACGCGCCCTCGTCAAGGCCGGACGAGGAAGCAACGGCCACGCTGGCGTTGGCGCGAGCCGTTGCCTGCGCACGCGACGGACAAGCTCGTTTCCACCTGAGCGATCTTATCAGCTCGAGACCACCGTCCGAGGTGAACTGGTTCACACGCCGGTGTAGCCCCATTCACTGCCACAGCCGCTTGCTCGCGATGCGGGCGCCATCGACCAGCGCCTTGAACTTCGCCCACACGATGCTGGGATGCACCTCCTTCGAGCCGGCGAAGGTGGCAAAGCCGCAATCGCCCCCGGCGATGACGTTCTCGCGCCCGACCACGGAGGCGTAGCGGCAGACGCGTTCGGCCACCAGTTCGGGATGCTCGACCAGCACCGTCGAATGGCTGATCACGCCGGGGATGAGCGACTTGCCGTCAGGCAGCCGGGCGCTCTCCCATACCTTCCACTCGTGCTCGTGGCGCGGATTGGCGGCCTCGAAGGAATAGGCGCCGGCGCGGATCTTCAAAATGATGTCCACGATGTCCTTGAGCTCCATGTCGTGGATGCGCGGCCCCATGTTGATGCCGTAGCAGGTGTGGTGGCGGATTTTTTCCGGCGCGATGTTGCGCAGCGCGTGGTTGAGCGCCTCGACCCGCAGCTCGGCCCATTTGCGGCACTGCTGCAGGGTGAGATCGGGCTCCTTGATCCAGTAGGTGACGAGATGGGGATCGTCCACCTGCAGCAGGAATCCGGCCGCGACGATCGCCTCGTATTCCTCGCGCAGCGCGTCGGCGAGCGCGAACAGATACTCCTCCTCGCTCTTGTAGTAGCCGTTGCGCTGCCAGTCCGCCGCACTGGTCGGCGAGATCGCCGGCATGAACACCTCCGCCGGCTTGAGCCCGTCGAGCGCGGCCTTGAGATTGTCGATGTCGATCTGAAGCTGCGCCATGCCGCGGTAGGTGATGGGCGCCGTGCAGACCATGTGGTTGTGGCGCGCCGCGGCGTGGCCCTGCGCGTAGAACTCGGGAAACGATCTGGCCTCGCGCGAGTTCGCCCACGGGCTCGGACGCGCCACTTCGGTGTCGAGCTCGAAGCCGCCGAGCCGTTCGTTGACATAGGAGACGAAGCTCGGCTTGCCGAACTCGCCGTCGTCGACGACGTCGATGCCGAGCTCGACCTGCTGCTTCACGACCTCGGCCACGGCGGCGCGCAGCCGCGCCGCATGCGCCTTGGCGTCGACCGGCTTGCCCTGTTCCTTGGCCTCGACCGCCTTGAGCAGGTCGGCGGGGCGCGGCAGGCTGCCGACGTGGGTGGTGAGAATACGCTCGCTGCTTCGCTGCATCGCTGGCTCGCTCGCTTGCTTGACTTTGCGCCGGACTGGCTTCCCTCGTCGGCGCCAGTTTGCTGGTGTAGACCGCTAAAGTCACGCGCGGATCATGCAATCTCGATACGCGCCTGGGCAGGGGCGCAATCCAGCAGGGAGGACGAAGCATGGCGCTGCAAATCAGACGCGTCGTGACCGGCCACGACGAGCGCGGGCGCGCGGTCGTTGCCGTCGACGAAATCTGCAAGAACGTCACCTCGCGCCGGCCCCGGCACGAGAGCTGCGTGGTGTGGTCGACCGGGTCGTTTCCCGCCGACAATTCCGGCGCGGAGGACGGCGGCGCGCGGCCGGTCGCGACCACCGATCCCAATGGCACCGTGTTCCGCATCGGGCTCTATCATCCCGGCGTCGCGCCGCGCAATCACCGGACCGAGTCGGTCGACTACGCCATCGTCATGGCGGGCGAGATCGACATGGAGATCGATGGCACGACCGTCCACCTGCGCGCCGGCGACGTCCTGGTGCAGCGCGGCACCATCCACAACTGGAGCAATCCCGGCACCGAGCCCTGCATCATCGCCTTCGTGCTGGTCGCCGCCAAGCCGGTGGAGCGGGCGGGGAAAGTGCTTGGCGCCACCGGGTGACCGCCGCGCTGGCGGACGCGCGAGCGTCGGGCCCCACAATATCGCCGCCGTAACGGTACTCGCCCATGGCCAGGCCGCTAGCTCGATGTGCCCCCTCCGCCGCAAGCGGCAGGGCTGAGCCGGCGCGGCGGCCAATCATGCGCTTCGCCCTTCTTGCGCTGGGTCCACGCAGGTCGGGTTTACCCGACCTGCGCATATTAAGTGCCGATCTCGGGCAAGCCCGAGATCGGGTCTCGTTCCGCTCGCGCAAGGGCGCTCGCTGCACTCGCCCGGGACACGACAATTTCGTGTCCCGGACGAGCGACCCCCGGACTTGATCCGGGGGAGCGAAGATCCGGGATCCAGGGGCAACGCGATGGCTGGGGCCGGTAGCACCTCCCACAATCGCCATATGCGATTGCCCTGCCGCAGGCGGAGCCCGCGGTACAATTACGGTTCTATCGAGCTCCGCGATCTCGTTGAGGCGTGCGCTAGCCGCCGCCGCGGGTCTCGGCCAGGAGCTTGCGCACGTAGTCCAGCAGCTCGGGCGGCGCACCGGCGATGCGGTCGATCGCCTGCAGCACGCCCTCGCCGCCGATCGGGCTGACGTCGACGCGCAGCCGCGCCGCCTCCTGCAGGTATTCGGGATCGCCGTGCACGGCGAGGAACGCGCGCTGCAGCGCCTGCGCGCGCTCGGCCGGCAGGTCGGGCGGAGCGGCGAACGGCCGCGACAGCGCATAGGGCAATTCGGTGAGCTCGATCAGCGCGCGCGCCGTGTCGTTCTTGGCAAGCTCGCGCGCGGTCGGCGCCTCCGGCAGATCGGGATGGCGGGTCGCGCGCGCGAACTGGACGAGCACGCGATAGTCGCCGCCAGACTTGAGCCAGTCCGGCCGCACCGATCTCACCGACGACAGGTCGACCGTGCGCCCATGGACCTCGCCGCGCTCGATCGCGAGAAAGATGGCGGCGCTGTCGGGGTAGCCCACGACCTGCTTGACGTGCAGGCCGATGGTATCGCGCAGAATGATCGGGACGTCGTTGCCGGTGGCGCCTTCGGCGGTGCCGCCGAGCACCAGCGGCGGAAAGCCGGCGCCGCAGGCCTCCTGGATCGACTTGACCGGCGCATCCTTGCGCACGATCAGGATGTAGGCGTCGTTGAGGAAGCTCGAAGTCGAGCCCAGCCAGGTGAGCTTGCGCGGATTGAACTGAACGTTCGCATTCGCGCCGAGCAGGCCCATCAGCGGCATGTTGCGCGAGAACATCGCGATCGCGGTGCCGTCCTTGGGCGCGACGTTGTAGAGGTAGTTGACCGCGCGCAAGCTGCCGGCGCCCGGCATGTTCTGCACCACGACCGTAGGCCGGCCCGGGACGAAGCGCCCGAAATAGCGCGCCAGCAGCCGCGCGTAGACATCATAGCCGCCGCCCGGTCCGTAGCCGACGATCAGGTTGACCTGCTTGCCGCGGTAGAAATCCGCAACCGCGTCCGCATGAGCGGGAACGGCCGCGCATAGCGCCGCGATTGCCACCGCTGCAGTGCAGCGCGCCAACATGTTTCCTCCCGGAATCGGAAGCCTAACGGCGGGCATCGCGACATTCAATGGCGCGCCGCAGCCTATAGCCAGCCGCGCACGCGCACGACGACGTACATGACCAACGCCGAGACCACCATCAAGCCGAGCGCATAGCCGTAGCCCCAGGACCAATCCAATTCGGGCATGTGCTTGAAGTTCATGCCGTAGATGCTGGCGACCAGCACCGGCGGGGTGAGCAGAATACCGAGAATGGTCATGATGTTGATGGTTCGGCTCTGCAGGATGCCGATGAAACCCACGGCCCCGTCGAGCATGAAGGCGGCGGTGTTCGAGAGATCCTCTTCCGCGTCGGCGAGCGCTTTCAATTCGTGCTCGAAGGATTCGAGCTTGCCCACGAGTCCGCTGGCGGCGTCCCGCTCGCGCAGCATGATCACGACGCGGCGCAGGCTCAGCACGCTGCGCCGCAGCTTCACCAGCACCTCACGGCAGTAGCCGAGCTCGGTGAGAATCCGCTCGAGCTGAAGATTGCGCCGCCGCGGCGAGGCCTCGAGCCGCAGTCGCCGTTTCGTCGTTGCATGGTGCTGAAACAACGCGGTGTTGATGCGATCGAGGTCGCCGCCGACCCGGTCCAGCAGGTCGGTCGCGCACTCGATGATCAGGTCGAGCAGGACCGGAAAAGCCTCGCTCGCATCGGGCGGGACGCACTCCTCGCACTGCCGGGCGAGCCACGCGAGACCGTCGCCGCCACCCTTGCTGACGGTGACGAGCGGGCCCTTGCCGCGAATGAATTGGACCGTGTCCAGCCGCGGTTGATGAACGTCCGCGTTGGTGAGCAGAAGCGCGGTGAGAATGACGGTGTCGTCGGCCGAGCGCAGGGGGCTGGAAATCTGAAAACGCGTGTCCGCCTCCGGCGCGCGAACGCGGATGCCGAGCGCGCGCTCGACGGCCTTCTGCTCTTCCGGCGTCGGATTGCAGATATCGATCCAATAAGCCTTGCGCAGCGCCGAGGCATCGCCGGATACGGGCTTGAGCGTTTCGCCCTCGACTACATAAGCCTGCAGCACTCGATACGCTCCGAATTGCACGCCGCCGAACGAGGATCACTTTACGAACGCCCGAGCGCAGCAGATGGTTTCAGCAGTCGCCGCGCGGGGTGTTTACGAGGGGCGCAGGCCGAACATGGCCTCGGCATTTCCGTGGCAGATCTTGTCGCGATCGGCTTGCGCAAGCTCGAGCGACTCGATCACCGCAATGGTCGCGCGGATGTAGCCTCTGCCCTTCTCCTTGTCGAACGGGCAGTCGGAGGCGAACAGCACGTGGTCGGCCCCGAAGAACGACAATCCGCAGATCGTGGGCGCGCGCGCACCGGCGAGCGCGGTGTCGCCGTAGAAACCCTTGAAATAATCGAACGGACGCTTCTTCAGCTTTTTCAGAAGCAGCGAATAATCCTCATCCGACGTACGCGCGCCGAGCTGGTCCCAGCTGTGCGCAACCCGGCCTTCGAAATAAGGAATAATGCCGCCGAGATGATGCGAGATCACCTTCAGATTCGGAAAGCGGTCCATGATGCCGGAGAACACCAGCCGCGCCAGCGCGGCGCCGGTCTCGAACGGCCAGCCGATCACGCTGCAGATCTCGTATTTCGATTTGGTCTCGGTGCGGTAGTCCGCCATCTCGCGCGTGCGGATCGGGTGCAGCAGGATCGGCTTGCCCGATTTCTCGATGATCTCGTAGATCGGCAGGAATGCGTCCTGGTCGATCGGCGCGCCGTCGACATTGGTGTGGAGCTGGATGGCGTTGGCGCCGTTCGACAGCACACGCTCGGCTTCCTTGGCCGCGGCCGCGGGCGCGTTCATCGGCAGCGAGGCGGCATAGCCGACGAAGTGATGGGGATATTTCGCCACCAGCTCGGCGAGGCCGTCGTTGCCGAGCCGCGCCCATTCCGGCGCGTGCTCCGGCCCGGTGAGCCGGTCGATCGCCGGCATGCCGAGACAGAGGACCTGGCTGTAGTCGGGAAAGCTTTCGACCACGCGCAGGCGCTCCTCGACGTCGTAAAGCGCCGGAATGCCGCGCATGCGCTTGCCGAGATCCTTCTGCCCCGCCGGCGATTGCAGCATCAGTTCGTAAATGCGCTTGGGGAAGAAATGGTTGAAGGCATCGACATAGCGCATGTTCTCGATCTCCTACACTTGCGACGCCGCGCCAAGACGCAGGTCGCGCCGGCGCGATTGTCTTGCATGCGCGGCTGTTTGTATACTCGCATCAACCGGCGGACATTTCTTCTCTACAACGCCGCGCAACGGGAGGTCACCCATGAAACGCTGGCTTGTCGCGTTCATCGCGCTAGTGAGCCCATCGGCATTCGCGCAAGATACCCCGCCCGAGATTCCCTACGATTCGGTGGCGAACTTCCTGAAGCTGCCGCCCGACATGCATCTCGGCGAGGCCGCCGGGGTGGCGGTCAACTCCAAGGGGCACGTGTTCGTATTCGCGCGCGGCGGCTCGAGCCGCGGGCCGGCCTACGGCAACACCGCCGCGCAGATCCTCGAGTTCGACCGCCACGGCATGTTTCTGGGCGAGATCGGCAAGAACCTCTACGCCTGGGCCTTCGCTCATACCGTGCGCGTCGACAAGGACGACAATATCTGGGCGACCGACAAGGGCTCGGACATGGTTATCAAGTTCAACCCGGAGGGCCGGGTCGAGATGGTGTTCGGGCGCAAGTCGGAAGCCTCCGATGCCGAGGCGCATCCCTGGGAGCGCAACGCCAATCCGCCGCTGCCGCACGTGGACGGCCGCTTTCGCCAGCCGACCGACGTCACCTGGGATCCGCAGGGCAACATCTATATCAGCGACGGCTACGTAAACGCGCGGGTCGCCAAGTACGACAAGAATGGCGATTGGGTGAAGTCGTGGGGCAAGCACGGCAAGGGCCCGGGCGAGTTCAACCTGGTGCACAGCATCGCCGCCGACGCGCAGGGCCTGATCTATGTCGGCGACCGCAACAACCGCCGCATCCAGGTGTTCGACGGCGACGGCAATTTCAAGCGCGAGTTCAAGATCGACGTGCCGTTCGACCAGAACGCCAAGCCCGCGATCGGCAACAAGCCGGATCTGAGCACCTATCTGCAGACCGGCGGCAGCTTCACGCCCGGCGCGCCGTGGGCGCTGTGCATTACGCCGCCGCCGAACCAGGTGCTCTACAGCTCCGATTCCTATCCCGGGCGCGTCTACAAGCTCAGCCTCGACGGCAAGGTGCTGGGCTACTTCGGCAGGTCGGGCAAGCAGCCCAAGCAGTTCGGATGGATCCACGAGATGGCCTGCCCGTCCGAGAACGAGCTCTACGTCGCCGAGATCCTGAACTGGCGGGTGCAGAAGCTCTTCCTGCATCCGGACCAACAGAAGGCGGCCGTCGAGCAAAGGTGAGGTCCCGAGGCAGGCGCCGCCACACCCACAACTCTGTCGTCCCCGCGAAAGCGCGAACCCATCCATCGCCGATCTGCACTCGCGCAGTCATGGCAGATCGCTTCATCAGTGTTTACTGGGTCCCCGCTTTCGCGGGGACGACAGCACGGGCGTTCTGCTTCAGCGCGACGGATCGATGATCGTGCACTGAAAGAGATCCTGGCATTTGCAGGCTTGGTCGAGCGCGGAATATTAGCAAGCCGGCCGCGATCGAGCACGCAGGACCGCGAGGCCGCGCATGAAGATCGTCAGACTCGATGACTTCCACGCCGACGGCGGCTGGGACACCTATTCCTTCCTCAAGATCACCACCGACGAGGGCATCACCGGCTGGTCCGAGTTCAACGAGAGCCGCCGCCGTGGAATGACCGCGCTGATCCATGGGCTCGGCGCCGCGCTGATCGGGCACGACCCGCGCGCGGTCGCGCGCATCGAGGCGGCGCTCTACGCGCAGAACCGCTCGACCGCCGGCGGGCTGAGCTCGCACGCGATCGCCGCCATCGTGAACGCCTGCCTCGACATCAAGGGCAAGGCGCTCGGCGTTCCGGTCTGCGAGCTGCTCGGCGGCGCCTTGCGCGAGCGCATGCCGGTCTACTGGTCGCGCTGCGGGGTGCTGCGCGCGCGTTGCGCCGAGCTGTTTGACGGCAAGGTGATCGAGGCCCCGGCGGTGCGCAGCGTCGACGACCTCAAGGCCGCGGCGCGCGAGGCGCGCGAGCGCGGCTTCAAGGCGATCAAGACCAACGTGCTCGTCTTTGACGGCAAGGGCGGGCGGCCATTCGCCCCCGGCATGACCGGCGCCGGCCTCGGCCATCCCGAGCTCAACCTTACCGACGACGTGCTCGATGCGCTCATCGTCCAACTCGCGGCGCTGCGCGAGGGCGCGGGACCCGGCGTGCGCCTGCTGCTCGATCTCAACTTCAACTACAAGCCCGAGGGGCTGCGGCGCATCGCCAAGGCGGTCGAGCCGTTCAACCTCATGTGGCTCGAAATGGACCTGCACGATCCGCTCGCGCTGAGCCTGATCCGGCAATCCACCGCGACGCCGATCGGCTCGCTCGAGACCATCCTCGGCCGCCGCAGCCTCAAGCCCTATCTCGAGCACCGCTCGGCCGACATCGCCATCATCGACGCCCAGTGGAACGGCCTGCCGGAGGCGGTCCGGATGGCGGCCATGGCCGACGCCTACGAGGTCAACGTCGCTTCGCACAATTTCAACGGGCCGCTCGCCAATATCATGAGCGCGCATTTCTGCGCGGCAATCCCGAATTTCCGCATCATGGAGTTCGACGTCGACGAGGTGCCGTGGAAACCGAAGCTCCTCACCAGGCCCTACGTGCTCGAGAACGGCGAGCTTCTGCTCCCGACCGGCGCGGGCTGGGGCACCGCTGTCAACGAGGCGGTGATCCGCGCGCATCCGGCGAAGATGTGACCGATATCTTGATCTCTGGCGATGTGCCGGGCTTGGCGACCAAGTCGAAGTGGAACAGGCCCGCTCGCGAATCGTAGTCCAGCTCTTGGACGCTCGCCCCTATCGCCCGGACATCGGGCCGCGCGCGGGAGAATCCGTGCAGACGGAGCCGGCTTTCGCCCGCGGAAAAAACGATGCGCGCGGTGAGCGCACCGGTATCACGGATGCGGTCGACGCGATTCCTGCCGTTCGACACGAACCTGCCTGCATCGCCCAGGAAGCCCACGCCCGAGGGGCCGACCGGCACGACGATCCAGTAGGCGCCATTCTCGGGCGTGACGAACTCGAGCGTCTCCGAGGGCTGCAGATAACGCCCGTGACCGTCGAAGGCGTTGTAGGCGTAGACCGGACTGCCGTATCCCAGATCGGCAGGCGATAGGCGTACCGTGCGCGGCTCGGCTACCCGACTGAAGGCGAAGACGTATGACGTGATCGAGCCGGCGTGGCGCGTGCGGGCCGCCGCGACGATCGGCGACCCGCGGTCCTTGGCCTGCTCGACATAGGTCGAATCGAGCGGCGCTATCGCATCATCCGGCTTGACGATCAGGCCGTCGGCGCGGACCACACGATCGAGGTTCGCCCGATCGAATTGACCGAGCGCATCGCCGACCCCCACGATCGAGGCCGACAGCGTCGCCAGCAGGAGGTTCGAGGTCTCGGAGCTCATGAAGACATCGGTCCACGGCCATTCGCCGAGCGCGCTCGCGAGCCGCCCGTTGAATAGAAACGACGCCCACTGGTCCTTGCCGAAGCGGTCGCCGCTCACGCGGATGGTCGAGAGATTGGAATAGCGTGTTCCCTGCAGGAAGTGCCGCGGCAGCGGCATGCAGTATTGCAGCGCGATCCCTTCTTTCGCTGCGGCGCGCGCCATAGTGTCCATGAACAGCTCGCCTGAGGTCAGATCGCGCGCGGGAACCGCCGGGCCGGATAGCCAATCCTGCTCGTACACGCGCACGCCGGATCTGCGGAGATAGCGCATCCAGGCGGCCCAACGCGCGGGATCGGTGGCCACGTTGCCGGAGATCGC
>DATBKV010000290.1:0-30694 GCA_036555745.1 Xanthobacteraceae bacterium
ATGGGCGCGCGCGCCTGCGATCATGATCGCGGGGCTCGCCGGCGGCACCGCGCAGGCGCTCAACGAAGCGCGTACCGCGCGCGATCTCGGCTACCACGCCGGGCTCCTCTCGCTCGCCGCGCTCAAGGACGCGAGCGAGGACGAGCTGATCGGCCACGCGCAGGCGGTCGCGCGCGAGATCCCGCTCGTCGGCTTCTACCTGCAGCCGGCAGTCGGCGGGCTCGTGCTGCCGGTATCGTTCTGGCGTCGCTTCGCCGCCATCGAGAACGTCGTCGCCATCAAGATCGCGCCGTTCAACCGCTACCGCACCCTCGACGTCGTGCGCGGCGTCATCGAAGCAGGCGCAGCCGATCGCATCACGCTCTATACCGGCAACGACGACCACATCGTCCTCGACCTCGTCATCCCCTACACGCTGGCGGCCCATGGGCAGGCCACGACCGTGCGCATCAAGGGCGGGCTGCTCGGCCATTGGAGCGTGTGGGTCAAGACCGCGGTGGAGCTGCTCGATCGCATTCACGCCGCGGTCGCCGGCGGCAGCGTGCCGAGCGATCTGCTCGCGCTCGATTCCCAGATCACCGATTGCAACGCGGCGGTCTTCGACGTCGCCAACGATTTCCACGGCGTGATCGCCGGCTGCCACGAGATCCTGCGCCGGCAGGGGCTGCTCGCCGGGATCTGGTGCCTCGATCCGAACGAGACGCTGGGACCGGGGCAGACGCAGGAAATCGACCGCGTCTACGCCGCCTATCCGCACCTCAACGACGACGCGTTCGTGCGCGCCAATCTCGAGCGGTGGCTGGCGTAGACCGGATGCCGTACGATGCGCCTGCCGCAGTGAGCCGAAGGAGCCCGCCCGTGTCCGCCGACCCGCAGACGCTGCAGCGCTATGCGCTGGCCGTGTTGAGCCACCTCGGCCTGGTGCTCGCCTGGTACCTGTTCGTCAAACTCGGCAATGTGCCGAAATTCGTGCTGCCGTCGCCGTACGAGACCGTGCGAGCGCTGCTTGTCCCGAACTATCGCTGGGGCGAGAACATCGCGGTGACCAGCACCGAGATCTTCGGCGGCTACATCCTGGCGGTCGTGCTCGGCATCGCGATCGCGCTCCTGTTCTCCTGGTTCCGCTGGCTCGAGATGGCCGCCATGCCGCTGCTGGTCAGCCTCAATATGATTCCCAAGGTCGCGCTCGGCCCGCTGATCATCGTGTGGTTCAAATACGGCATCGGCCCCAATGCCATGATGGCGTTCGCGATCTGCTTCTTTCCGATCGTGCTCACCACGGTGCGCGGCTTGCGCGAGGTCGAGCCGGATCTCCTCGATCTCGTGCGCACGCTCAAGGGCTCGCGCTGGCAGATCTTCACCAAGATTCAGCTGCCCGGCGCGCTGCCCTATATCTTCTCCGGCATGAAAGTCGCCGCCATTCTGGCGGTCGCCGGCGCCATCGTGGGCGAGTTCCTTGGCTCCGACCGCGGGCTCGGTTATCTCATGCTGCAGGTGCAGGTCACGCTCGACACCGCCGCCATGTTCATGGCGGTGATCCTGATCACGCTGATCGGAGTGGTGCTCTACGGCCTGGTGCTGGCGCTCGAGCGGGCACTCGTCGCGCGCGACGCACGGATTGCATAGGACCTCGGGCCAAGCGAAACCGATGGGCGAAGCCTTCATCCACCTTGCCGGCGTGCGCAAGATCTACCGCACGCGCGGGGCGGATTTTCTCGCGATCTCGGAAGCGAGCTTCGACGTCGCGGCGGGCGAGCTGGTATCGCTGGTCGGCCCCTCCGGCTGCGGCAAGACTACGCTGCTCAAGATCCTCGCCGGCCTGCACCCTTTCGACTCGGGCGTGGTGACAATCGGCTCGCCGGCGCAGCCGTTCGACCCCGCGCGCGACATCGGCATGGTGTTCCAGCAGCCGCTGCTGTTGAAATGGCGTCGGGTGATCGACAATGTGCTGCTGCCGGCGGAGATCCTGGGTTTGCCCGCGGCGGCAAGCCGCGCGCGCGCCCGCGACCTGCTCGCGCTGGTCGGGCTCGAGGGCAGCGAGGACAAATACCCCTACGAGCTCTCCGGCGGAATGCAGCAGCGCGCCGCCATCGCGCGCGCGCTTGTTCACGATCCCAAGCTGATCCTGATGGACGAGCCGTTCGGCGCGCTCGATGCGCTTACGCGCGAGAAGATGAACCTCGAGCTGCTGCGCATCTGGGAGGAGGCAAGGAAGACCATCATATTCGTCACCCACGGCATCACCGAGGCGGTGTTTCTCGGCACCCGAGTGGTAGTCCTTACGGCGGGGCCGGCGCGCATGGCCGACAATTTCCGCGTCGAGCTGCCGCATCCGCGTACGCTCGAAATGAAGACCGGCGACAAGTTCGGCGAATACGCCCGCCGCATTTACCGACTGCTGGGCATGGACTGATGCGGCGCCAGCCTACATCGCCGACTGCCACCGCCCGCGCCGGCGGGCGATCCGGTAGATTCGGACCGGGCTGCGGCGCTTGTAGCGCGCCCCAACCGCCGATGGATACTGGATACCCGCTTTCGCGGGGCATGACAGGGCAAGAGGTTCGCGCGAGCTAGAGAAAGGCAAACACAAGAATGGCGCAGCAACGACTCGGCATCATCATGAACGGCGTCACCGGCCGCATGGGTACGAACCAGCATCTGGTCCGCTCGATCGTCGCGATCCGCGCCCAGGGCGGAGTCGCGCTCCGGAACGGCGATACCGTCATGCCCGACCCGATCCTGGTCGGCCGCAACGAGGGCAAGCTCGAACAACTGGCCAAGGCCAACGGTCTTACGCGCTGGACGACCGATCTCGATGCCGCGCTCGAGAGTCCCGAGGACACGCTGTTCTTCGATGCCGCCACCACCAAGCTGCGCACCAGGCTGCTGCGCAAGGCGATCGCCGCCGGCAAGGACATCTATTGCGAGAAGCCGATCGCGGAGAATCTGAAGGACGCCCTCGAGGTCGCGCGCGCCGCCAAGAAGGCCGGCATCAGAAACGGCGTGGTGCAGGACAAGCTGTTCCTTCCCGGCCTGCGCAAGCTCAAGACGCTGATCGACGCCGGCTTCTTTGGCCGCATCTTCGCGGTGCGCGGCGAGTTCGGCTACTGGGTGTTCGAGGGCGACTGGCAGCCGGCGCAGCGGCCATCGTGGAATTACAAGAAGAAGGAGGGCGGCGGCATCATCCTCGACATGCTCTGCCACTGGCGCTACGTGCTGGACAATCTGTTCGGCGAGGTGGAGAGCGTGTCCTGCCTAGGCGCCACCCACATCCCCAAGCGCTGGGACGAGAACGGCAAGCCCTACAAGGCCGACGTGGACGACGCCGCCTATGCCACCTTCCAACTCGCGGGCGGCGTCGTCGCCCACATCAACAGCTCCTGGTGCACGCGCGTGCGCCGCGACGACCTCGTCACCTTCCATGTCGACGGCACCCACGGCTCGGCGGTCGCGGGCTTGCAGAAATGCTGGAGCCAGGCGCGGGTGAACACGCCGCGACCGGTGTGGAATCCGGACGTGCCGCAGCCGATCAAGTTCTTCGAGACCTGGAGCGAGGTACCCGACAGCACCACGTATGACAACGGCTTCAAGGTGGAATGGGAAATGTTCATCCGGCATCTGTGCGAGGACGCGCCGTTCAAATGGAACTTGCTCGAAGGCGCCAAGGGCGTGCAGCTCGCCGAGGCCGGGCTCAGGAGCTGGAAGGAGCGGCGCTGGATCGACATCCCGCCGCTCAAGGTGTGAAGGTGCGATGGTCTCGTGTCACGGGCGAGCGAAGCGCGACCCGGGACCCAGAGGGTAGCGCGATATCGAGCTTGGCAGGGCTCGTCGTGCTGCCGTGGGTCCCGGATCTTCGCTCGCACTGCGTGCTCGCTCGTCCGGGACCCGCAACAGCCAACTAACGAGGACCAAGTGCCTACCCTCGACCTCCCCATCGCTGGCGGCAAGCTCGCGCCTTACACGATGCGGCCGCCGCGCGCCTTTCCCGCGGCGAAACCGCCGTTCAACCGCATTGCCTACGCCGCGGCCCACGTGGTGGCCGATCCGTTCGCGGACGGCGATCCCTGGCTCGACGCCGCGATCGACTGGGAGCGCACCATCGCGTTCCGTCGCCACCTGTGGTCGCTCGGCCTTGGAGTCGCCGAGGCCATGGATACCGCGCAGCGCGGCATGGGGGTGGACTGGCCGACATCGCTCGAGCTGATCCGCAGAAGCCTCGACGCGGCGCGCGACCACCGCGGCGCGCTGATCGCGTCGGGCGCCGGCACCGATCACCTTGCGCCCGACGCGCGCGTCACGCTCGATGACGTCATCGGCGCCTACGAGGAGCAATGCGCCGCGATCGAGAAGCTCGGCGGCCGCATCGTGCTGATGGCGAGCCGCGCGCTGGTCAAGGCCGCGCGCTCGGGCGACGATTACGCCAAGGTCTACGGCCGCATCCTTTCGCAGGTGAAGGAGCCGGTGATCATCCATTGGTTGGGAGAAATGTTCGATCCCGCGCTCGCGGGCTATTGGGGCCAGGAAGACCACGCCAAGGCGATGGAGGTCGCGGTCGAGGTGATTACCGCCAACGCCGCCAAAGTCGACGGCGTGAAGATCTCGCTGCTCGACAAGGACAAGGAGATCGCGATGCGCCGCCGCTTGCCCCAGGGCGTGCGCATGTATACCGGCGATGACTTCAACTACCCCGAGCTCATCGCGGGCGACGCGCGCGGATATTCCGACGCGCTGCTCGGCATCTTCGACGTCATCGCGCCGGCGGCCGCCGCCGCGCTCGGCGCGCTGACCCGCGGCGAAGACAGTGCCTTTCATGCGATCCTGGCGCCGACCGTGCCGCTGTCGCGCCACGTCTTCAGGGCGCCGACGCGCTTCTACAAGACCGGCGTCGTGTTCATGGCATATCTCAACGGCCTGCAGGATCATTTCACGCTGGTCGGCGGCCAGGAGAGCGCGCGCTCCACTTTGCATCTCGCCGAGCTCTTTCGCCTCGCCGATGCGGCCGGCCTGCTCGCGGATGCAGACCGCGCGGCCGCGCGCATGCGCGCGGTGATGGCCACGCGCGGCGTGGCGGCGTGATGCGCGATCTGTCGAACGATCGGTCGCTCCTCTCGATCAATTCGATGACGGTGAAGCCGTGGTCGCTGCCCGAGCTGGTGGAAGGCTGCGCGCGCGCCGGCATCAGCGCGATCTCGCCTTGGCGCGACATCGTGCAGGCCTGCGGCGTCAAGCGCGCGGCGAAGCTCGTCCGCGCGCATGGCATGAGCGTGACCGGGCTTTGCCGCGGCGGCATGTTCCCGGCCGCCGACGCCGCCGGCCGCGACGCCGCGCTCGACGACAACCGGCGCGCGGTCGACGAGGCGGCCGCGATCGGCGCGCAGTGCCTGATCCTGGTGGTCGGCGGGCTGCCGCAGGGCTCGCGCGACCTCGCCGGCGCGCGGCGCCAGGTGCGCGACGCGCTTGCCGCGTTGCTGCCCTACGCGCGGCAAGCGCGCGTGCCGCTCGCGATCGAGCCGCTGCACCCGATGTACGCGGCCGACCGCGCCTGCGTGAACACGCTGGCGCAGGCCAATGACCTCTGCGCGGAACTCGGCGAAGGCGCCGGGGTGGCAATCGACACCTACCACGTCTGGTGGGATCCGGATCTCGCGCGCCAGATCGCGCGCGCCGGGAAGAACATCCTCGCCTACCACGTCAACGACTGGCTCGTTCCGACTGCCGACCTGCTGCTCGACCGCGGCATGATGGGCGACGGGGTGATCGACCTGCGCGCGATCCGCGCCATGGTGGAGACGGCCGGCTATCGCGGCCATTGCGAGGTCGAGATTCTCTCCGCCGGCAACTGGTGGAAGCGCGATCCGGCCGAGGTTCTGCGCGTCTGCATCGAGCGGCACCAGACGGTGGTGTGATCCCCTTCTGTCGTACGCGCGCAAGCGGGCATCCCGTAATCGGCGCGATCGCGATCTTCTCAGCGATTGATGTTTACGGGATCATCCGCTTTCGCGGATGATGACAGCCGGAGAATCCATAGCGAGATGACCACCACCTACGACGGCATCATCCTGGGCGCCGGGCACAACGGCCTCATCCTGCAGGCCTATCTCGGCAAGGCGGGCTTGCGCACCTTGGCCATCGAGCGCCGGAGCGTCGCCGGCGGCGGCCTGAGCACGCAAGCCGATCCGCGCCATCCCGGCTTCCTGCACAACACCCACGCCTTCTTCCTGCGCGCGATCACCGCCATGCCGTGGTACCGCGATCTCGAGCTCGAGCGTCACGGCGCGCAATTGATCGAGCCCGAGCTCAACGTCGCGCTGCTCACGCGCGACGGCCGCGCGCTCGCGTGGTGGACGGACATCGCGCGCACGATCGAGTCGTTCGCGGCGTTCAGCCGCCGCGACGCCGACACGCTGCGCCGCTGGCACGACGAGTTCGTGCCGATCGTGCAGGAGATCCTCGTTCCCGAGGGCCGCTCGCCGCCGCTGCCGCCCGCCGAGCGGCGGGCGCTGCTCGCCCGCACCAGCGCAGGGCGGCGGCTGATCGAGGTGAGCGCGCTCTCGCCGCTGCAATTCGTCGAGCGCGAGTTCGAGCATCCCACCATCAAGGCGGGGCTCCTGTTCTTCAACGGGCTGCGCGAGGTCGACCTGCGGCTTCCCGGCTTCGGCCATCACATCGCTGCGCTGCTCGCAAGCCCGTCCAAGGCGCAGATGTTGCGCGGCGGATCGGCCGCGCTGGCGCGCGCGCTTGAAGCCGCGGTGCGGGAAGCCGGCGGCGAGATCCGGCTGATGACCGAGCCCCGGCGCATACTGATCGAGAGCGGCCGCGCGGTCGGGGTCGAGACCGCCGCAGGCGAGCTGATCCGCGCCCGCCAGTTCGTCGCCTCCTCGCTCAATCCGCAGCAGACCTTTCTCGATCTCGTCGACGCGGCGTTTGTTCCGCGCGAGATCGCCGAGCACGCGCGCGGCTTCCAGTACAATCTGCTGGCGCCGCTGTTTGCGCTGAACCTCGACCTCGCCGAGCCGCCGCAATACCGCGCCAGCGCCGAGCATCCCGAGCTGGCAGGGGCGTTCATGGTCATCATGGGGCTCGACCACGTCGATCAGTTCGCCGACATCGTGCGCCATCACGAGGCCGGCAGCATACCGCCCACGGTGATGTGGGGCGCATGTCCCACGCTGTTCGATCCGAGCCAGGCGCCGGCAGGCCGGCATACCGCGTTCATGTGGGAGAAGCTTCCCCATCGCATCGCGGGCGATCCCGCGAACTGGGACCGCCTGCGCGACGAGCACGGCCGCGCGATGCTCGCGCTGTGGCGGCGGCACGCGCCCAACCTCGCCGAGGCGGTGCTCGACTCTTTCACGCGTTCGCCGCTCGACGTCGAGCGCGAATTCCCCAACATGCGCCACGGCGATCTTCTGGTCGGCGCCTTTGCCAACGACCAGGTCGGCTATCACCGGCCGTTCCCCGGCGCCGGCGGCTACCGCACACAGCTGCCGGGCCTCTATCTCTGCGGCTCCAGCAGCCATCCCGGCGGCAACATCACCGGCCTTCCCGCCTACAATGCCGCGCAGGTGATCCTCCGCGATCTCGGCCTCGCCGCCGACTGGGTACCCGGGCCGATCGCGGCGCGGCTCGCGGCAATATGATGCCGAGCTACCGCTCGACGAGACAGCCTCAGCGGGGCAGGCATTACGGCGAGGCAGTGGCACGCTGCTTGCTCCATGGGCCTGGACCGGCAGGGAAGTACTGACATGGGCGAGACGGTAGCCGAGATCGTGAAGGCGCATCGCTCGGGGGCGACCACGCCCGCGGCGACGGTCGCGCGCGCCTACGCGCGCATTCGCGCCCACGGCGATCCCGCCGTATTCATCATGTTGCGCGCGGAGGAGGACGCGCTCGCCGAAGCCGGCGCGCTTGTCGCCGCGGCCGGCGAGCTTCCGCTCTACGGCGTCCCGGTCGCGGTGAAGGACAATATCGACGTGGCGGGGCTGCCGACCACCGCCGGGTGCCCGGCCTTCGCCTACACGCCGGGCCAGGACGCGACCTGCGTCGCACGCCTGCGAGCGGCCGGCGCGATTGTCATCGGCAAGACCAACCTCGACCAGTTCGCCACTGGCCTCGTCGGCGTGCGCACGCCCTACGGCATTCCCCGCAACCTGTTCGACCCCGCGCTCATCCCCGGCGGCTCAAGCTCGGGCTCGGCGATCGCCGTCGCCGCCGGCCTGGTGCCGCTCGCGCTCGGCACCGACACCGCCGGTTCCGGCCGCGTGCCGGCGGCCCTGGGCAACATCATCGGACTCAAGCCGAGCCTCGGTCTGGTTTCGACCGCCGGCGTGGTGCCGGCCTGCCGCACGCTCGACTGCGTGTCGATATTCGCGCTCACAGTCGACGACGCTTTCGCCGCGCTCACCGCCATCGCCGGCGTCGATGCCGCCGATCCCTATGCGCGCACCCGCCCGCTCGGCGCGATCGGAGCGGTGCCCGCGGCCGTGCGGCTGGGCGTGCCGCTTGCCGGCCAGCGCCTATTCTTCGGCGACAAAACTTCGGAGGCCGCCTATGCGACCGCGCTCGCGCGGCTCGCAAGCCTCGGCGCGGCGACCGTCGAGGTTGACATCGAGCCGTTCTACGCCGCCGCGCGTCTGCTGTACGAAGGGCCGTGGGTGGCCGAGCGCTACCTCACGGCGCGCGCGCTGATCGCGTCGGCGCCGCAGGCCATGCATCCCGTCACCCGGCAGATCATTCTCGGCGGTGCGCACGGCAGCGCCGCTGACGCGTTCGCGGCGTTCTACCAGCTCGAGGAGCTGCGGCGCGTGCGCGACCATGTCTTCCGCGCGATCGACGCGCTCGCCGTGCCGACGGTGCCGACGGTGTACACGGTCGCGCAGGTGCTCACCGATCCGATCGGGCTCAACAGCCGGCTCGGCACCTACACCAACTTCGTCAACCTGCTCGATCTCGCCGCGCTCGCCGTGCCGGCCGCAATGCGTGCCGACGGCACGCCGTTCGGGATCACGCTGATCGCGCCCGCCGGCGACGACGCCGCGCTCGCCTCCCTTGGCCGCGTGTTTCACGCCGACACCGGCCTGCCGCTCGGCGCGACCGGCCGCCCGCAGCCGGCGCTTTTGCCATTGCCGAGCCTGCCCGCCGACGGCGAGGTCGCCCTAGCCGTGGCCGGCGCGCACCTTTCCGGCATGCCACTCAACCCCGAGCTCAAGTCGTTTGGCGCGCGCCTGCTGCAACAGACCAAGACCGCGCCGCGCTACCGCCTGTTCGCGCTGCCGGGCGCGGCGCCGCCGAAGCCGGGATTGATTCGCGTCGGTGAGGGTGGTGTCGCCATCGAGGTCGAGGTCTGGGCAATGCCGCTGGAGCAGTTCGGCCGCTTCGTAGGGTCCGTGCCGCCGCCCTTATCGATCGGCACGCTCGCGCTCGCCGACGGCCGCGAGGTGAAGGGCTTCCTGGTCGAAGCCGTGGCCACCCGCGATGCCCACGACATCTCCCAATTCGGCGGCTGGCGCGCGTTCCTGGCGCGGGCGAAGCAGCCGGCGTGAGGTCGGTCCCCTATTTCAGCGTCACCGCCGGATAGCCGGCGACGCCGGCGGGAAAGCCCGTGGTCACCCCCGGAATGTCGACCGCGGCTGCGTCCCAGTTCTTGCGCGCGAGTTCCGGCACCATCCAGAATGCCACCGTGTTGGAGAGCATCTCGCGGGCATCGCGCAGCGAATGCTTTATGCGGATCATGAACTCGCCAATGGCGCCGGCCGGCGTGACGTAATAATCGCCCGGCAGCGGCGGCCGCTGCGGCAGGTAGATGGTGGGGATGCTGGCGAACACCTGGTCGGAGACGATCTTGCGGTAGAACAACGGTCCCCACACCCGCTGCACATAATAAGCGAGGTCGGCGGAGGCGAGCTGCGCCTCGCCGAGCGAGGGCCGCACCTGCGCGTAGGGCACGATCTTGATGCGGTCGTCGGGCAGGGTGAAGCCGGAGGCTGCCTTGAGGAACAGCAGCAGCCAGTTGGTGCCTTCGGTCAGTCCCGAGGAGACATTGCTGCCGGCGCGGCTCATCACCAGCACCATCGCGTGCGGCCAGTCGAGCTTGAGGCTCGCGAGCGCGGCGTGCACGTCGGTTGCGCCGCGCAGCGCGTCGAGCATGAACGTGCCGATCATCACGTTCACGAACGGGATCGGATACTCTGCTGACGTCGCGTTGAAAAAATCCGCGTTCACGCCGGCGGCGGTGAAGCGCGTGCCGTCGCCGAGCGCGTCGATATAGCTCAGGGTACGCGCGCAGGCGTAATCCACCAGGTTGCGGATCTGCGCCTTGTGCGTGCGCCAGGCCGGCTGGTCGAGACGATCGAGCCAGTTGTCGGCGGCGCGCGCGTTGAGCGCGCGCACCTCGGCTACGTGCGCGCGCAGCGAGGCGAGGCGCGCCTGCCAGCGCGCGTCGCCGTTCTCCTTGATCTGCGCGAGATAGGCGAGCGCCGGCCCGATATGGCTGATCGCGGTGAGCTCGTAGAAGCCGCTGGCGCGGTCGGCGCGGAACGGCTGCTGGCCGAGCCGTGCCCCGCTCATCGAATCGTAGACGTAGATGTCGGAGCCGACGACCAGCACCAGCGGCCCGGAGGCGGCGTGCGCCCCTTCCTGCGCGATCACGGATTGGGTGAGCATCTGGCCCAAGGTTGGCTGCCCGGCGGGATAGCCGGGCTCGCCGCTGCCGGTGAAGTCGAAGAACAGGTCCATGAAGGCCGCCGGCGTCGTGTAGCCGCCGGAGGCTTGCTGCGTGGCCCCCTGCCCCGCTGCCGGAGCGGCGATGAGGAGCGGCGCGGCGAGGAGGAGCAGGATGCCGGCCGCGATGGAGAAGGAGAGACGAAGATTGCGCACGCAGCGGATTCCTTCTGTTGCGGGGGGACATCAGCTTGAGGGAGGCGTCGGCTTGTCCGCTGAGGGCAATGGGGCGCCGCATAGCCGTTTCGCGCCGCCGCCATTGTAAACAACAATGAAAAAGCCAATGGCCCTTCTGCATAAAGCGCGCCGGCACCGGCATTTTTCTTCCGCGGCCCGCCCCGATAACAATGAGAAACAATGAAATCCGCATGGAAAACCGCAGGTTCGGACAGCCCCCATCCCTCGAGACGCGCACGCAGCCGCGCGGCTTGCCGCACCTGCGCGGCCGGCGCGCCCTCGGGATGAGGGCGGTTCGGCGCACGGCGCTCGCGGCTCGCGGCTCGGACGCAGAGCGCGCGCGTCTTTCCGTTTCACGATATCAAACAGCGCACCTAACGCGCCGTCTCATAGCATGAACTCGTAAAGTAGTCAAGAACTAAATGCAGTTTGTAGTTGCAGAAATCGCAGGCAGGGGTTGCCTAGTTTCCCGGGACATGCGCCAGCATGTCGTCCCCGCGGATCCATTTTCCGGAGGCCGCAGTTTGGGCCTCTGGCCCCGCCTGCGCGGGGACGACAGCCATCATGGGGCGGGGCGCATGCGCCCGCTGGGCCGCGACATGCGCTAGGTTGGCTCGGGCTCCGTGGCTTGCGGCGCGATTTTGGAGAACGGGACTTTCAGGATGCGCTCGAACTTGCCGTTGCAGACCTGGATCGACCAGGCGCCCCAGGATTCGCCGAACAGGTCGCGTTTGCTCTGCATCAGCTCGCGCGCGAAGGTCATCGCGTATTGACGCGCGGCCTTATCGTTCGGAAGCGAAACGCCCTTCTTGTCGTAGATTTTCTTGTCGTCCACCAGGTCGAAGAAATAGCGCGGCATCGCCTGATCCTTCCGGCAAGCAGTTTATCTTCGTCGGACATAGCGAGCATTCGGCGGGCACACCCCACCGCAACCGCCGGCGTAAGGGTGCCGGGGCGCGACGGCCGCACCCTTAACTCGACCGGCCGTCAGCTGGTTCCATGGCGGCATATGAGCTGGCACGACTGCCAATCATGCGCTTCATCCGCGCCCACGGGGCCGCCCGATGACGGCAGACCTTGGCGCTCACCCACAATCGCCATATGCGATAGGCCTCCCCGCAAGGAGGAGGGGAGCGCACCAAGCGCGCGGCACTGTTTTTGCGCCAGCCTGGACGGGACGTGCGTCACCCCCCGCTTCACCGCGGCGGATTTCGTCACCTTGGCCCATTTGCCGGTGTCGCGCAGCCAGACCTGCCCGGACGCCTGCGGTCACAGGAGAATCGGCCGTCTGCTTGGATCGGCCACGCGCGGTGTTGAAGCGCAGCCCTGCCAGTACATCCGTGGTCAGGGCGGGACGGCGGGCGCTGCCGCTGAGGACGAAATCGGCGTCAAATTGAACCGCGATCTCGCCCTAAGCGTTTGTGCGGTTGCATGATCTCGTCCGAAAAGTCTTCCGCTTTCCGGATCATGCTTCAGGCGGCGCGCAGATTCTCCGCGGCCGATTTGCCGGTCCTGCGATCGGCGACGATGTCGTAGGAGACCTTCTGTCCCTCGTTGAGGGTATTCATGCCCGAGCGTTCAACGGCGCTGATATGCACGAAGACGTCTTTGCCGCCGTCTTCCGGCTGAATGAAGCCGAAGCCTTTTTGGTTGTTGAACCACTTTACGGTTCCCGTGTTCATGGGAGCCCTTTCTCTAGATATGCGTGTCGATAGGCCGCGCGCCAGCGCGGCCGGTTGAGTTCGAGATTTTGGAAGAAGGTCGTTAGTCGGGCCGCGCTAATCGCGGCAAGGCCAAGTCGTTCGGCCGAAAGCTCGAGGCCCCTTACATAGGCCATCGCCGTTCAATCCGCAACGGGAAATAGAGGGCCACGCGTCCGCCGACGAGAAAATGCTGGCTATTTCGGTCTGGAGACCCCATGTTGACCTTATCATCGGCATTTGCTCTTGGCGCCGATGGCTGAGAGACTGGTTGTGCTCCCGCCCCGACCAGGAGGAGCGCCGTGTCTCATACCTGCTGCCACGCAATAAGCCGCGAGATCGATCGAGGGTCGCCGGATCCGGGGACCCTCCCGCCGGCGCCGCGCAACGATAACGCGGCGGGCGCCGGACGCTGTCCCGCGTGCAACCGGCCCGCCCCGATCGCACCGTCGTCGTCGGAATATCGCGGCATGGGACTCATTCACCATCACTGGCGGTGCCGTTCATGTGGTCACGAGTGGATCACGGTGCTGCATGTGCCTGCGTGAGAGACCGCGCCATGATTCACAAATACCATGCCGGGCAGACAGTGCGCCTTATCTCCGGATTTCCGCATCGCAACGCGGCTGAGGGTTTCTACCAGGTGGTTCGACAGCTTCCTTATGGTGACGGTGACTATCAATACCGCATCAAGAGCGCGCGCGAGCTGCATGAGCGCGTGGTGAAGGAAAGCGAGCTCGAGGGGACTTAAAGCTCGACGCCGCGGAGTTCGACACGCCGCCCGCCCCCATGCCGGCTGCGGCGTGCGCATCTTTCGATTTCGCATCGCCAGAGCCGGTTTGACCGACAGAAGGAGAGAAGAATTTGCAAGTGCTCGTTCGCGACAACAACGTCGATCAGGCGCTCCGCGTCCTGAAGAAGAAGATGCAACGCGAAGGCGTATTCCGGGAAATGAAGCGGCGCAGGTTCTACGAGAAGCCATCGGAGAAGACGACGCGGGAAAAAGCCGAGGCGATCCGCCGCGCCCGCAAGCTCGCCCGCAAACAGGCGATACGCGAAGGATTGATTGCCGCGCCCCCCAAGAAGCCGCTCGAGGCGCGCGGAGCCGGCGCGCGAGGCGGGGGCGTGCGCTCTGCCGGACCGCGGTGAGGGCAATCATGCGTATCTACATCTTCAAGTCAGATGCGAACAGAGACTTGCGGGCGTTCGCCGGCGATCTGAAAGGAATCAAGCTGCCGGAGCAATTTCGTCCCTGGCATGTCGTCGGCGTGATCGCGCCGGACCGCGATCCCCCGCACAAGCTGCCGCGCGAGGAGATCGAACGCGCGATCGATCTCCACGGCTTTCAGCTCTGGCGCATGAAGCCGGAGGCGAAGAGCGGCTGACCGCAGCGGCTCGCAGGCGAAACCTCAAATATGTCGCGCCGGCAAGGCGGGATGGCACTTCGCGAGAGCGGGAGGCTTGCGAGGCGCGGATCGCCGCGCGCGCTGTGGCGGCGAAAATATGCGCACCAAGGGATGAAGGCTGGCGGCAGCAGCCTGCGCAAAGGCTGCCGAAACCTGGCTTACCGCCGGTCAATGCCGATGCTCGCCCAGGTTACCCTCGCTTCACCGCGGCGGACTTCATCACCTTGGCCCACTTGTCGGTGTCGCGCGCCCAAATCTGGCCGAACGCCTGGGGGGACAAGAGAATCGGCCGTCCGCCCACGTCGGCGAGCCGCGCCTTAATCCGCGCATCGCTGAGCCCGGCATTGATCTCGCGATTGAGCGCGGCGACGATCTCCTTGGGCGTGCCGGCGGGAACGCCAATGCCGGTCCAGCCGCTGACCTCGTAGCCCGGCACGGTCTCGCCTACGGTCGGCACGTCGGGGATGGTGTCGGAGCGCGCCGGGCCGGTGACCGCGAGAGCGCGCAGCGTGCCGGCGCGGATGTGCGGCAGCGAGTTCGGCAAGGCGTCGATGCCCGCCTGCACGCGGCCGGCGATCAGGTCGGTCACCATCGGCGCGCCGCCGGGATAGGGCACGTGCACGAGGTCGACGCCGGTCGTGAGCTTGAACAGTTCCCAGGCCAGATGGCTGATCGTGCCGGTGCCGAACGAGGCCGCGTTGATCTTGCCGGGAGCGGCCTTGGCATAGGCGATGAACTCGGCCACGGTCTTGGCCGGCACCGATGGCCCCGTCTCCATGACGAAGGGCAAATCCACCAGCCCGGCGACCGGCGCGATGTCATGCAGGAAGTTGAACGGCAGCGTGCCGTAGAATGTCGCGTTGATGGCGTTGGTGGTGGTGACGAACAGCAGCGTGTAGCCGTCGGGCGCGGAGCTGACCACCGCCTGCGCCGCCAGGTTGGTGCCGGCGCCCGGCTTGTTCTCGATCACGAAGGACTGGCCGAGCCGCTCCGTGAGCCAGGCGCCCATGATGCGCGCCACGAGGTCGGTCGACCCGCCGGCGGGATAACCGAGGATGATGCGCACGGGCCTCGCCGGATAGCCCTGCGCGCCGGCGGCGCGCACGACGCCGGGCAGCGCGGCGGCGCCCGCCGCCATGCGCAGAAACTTTCGACGGGGAAGTCTCATGGCGGGTCCTCCCTCGCGCACTGACGGCCCTGAGGTCGGGCGGACCAAAGCGGAAGCTTGCGGCTCGCGCCATTCCGCCCCCAGCAGCGTGCTGAGCGTACAACTTCGGCCTGGGCTGCGGAAGCGTTCGGACCGAGCGCGGCAGTCACTCGATCGCCAGTGCGCTACAACACCGACGCCGCCGCCACGATCGACAGGAGAACCGACATGCCCGCGATGAGCTCCCCCACGCTTCTGCTGACCCGCTTCGAGCGCTATCTCGCCGGCGTGTTCCATCCGCTGCCGGAGGAGCGGCTCATCGCCGGCATGATCCAGTCGTTCTACGGCTGGTTCTTTCCGTTTCTGCGCAATGCCTTCATCTGCGGCGTGCTGAAGTATCTGGCGGACGCGAGCGGGAGCGTGACGCTGCAGGTATTCGCCATCGTCGCCTATGTGGCGCTGGGGGCTTATTGCCTGTCACATGTGAACATGTGGGCGGTGACGCCGTTTCACTTCGTGAAGCACAAACGGCTGGCATTTTGGCTCGACGGACTGGTCACGCTCGCCGTGCTCATCTCGCTCGGCTACGCGATCTTCGCCACGACGCGCTTTGCCATCGACGAGATCGCCAAGGGGCATGCCGCCTCGCGCAGCAGCAACGTGCCGCGCAGCCCCGCCGCCCCTTCGCCCACCCCGTAGCCGCCGGCGCGGCCGTCACGGCGCGGGTACGGCGGTCTCGTCGATCACGCTGACGTGGCCGACGACCACGCGCCAGCCCTCGGGGCAGCGCAGCCAGGTCTGGGTCTGTCGTCCGAACTTGCCGGGCGCGCTGTCGCGGCGGAACAGCGTCGAGGCGACGGCGAAGTCGCGCCCGTAGGTAGTGATGACCGTGTCCGACAAAGTGCGCATGAGGCCCGCCGGCGAGCGGGCGGCGCGGAAGCGCTTGATCGCCTGGTAGCCATAGAGGTTCTCGGTCGCGCCGTAGCGGATCGTGCGCGCGTCGTCGCGGAACAGCGCATCCAGCGCGGCGACGTCGTTTGAAACGAGCGCGCGCTCGTAGCGCTCGAATGCGGCCTTCACCTCGGCGACGATCTCCGGCAGGTCGATTTCGATGTGGTTGCCCATGCTGATTTCCAATGAAGGCGGTCGCTCCCGCGCAAGCGGGAACCCATATTCCAGAAGGCGATGTTACGGGTCCCCGCGTTCGCGCGAACGACAACGGGGGAGTTGCTCCGGCGGAGCCTCAATCATTTGCATCATTTGCGCGCCCCCTCGAAGGTCGGCTTTCCAGCCGCGGCGACGCCGGCCCGTTCGACCGCATGCGCGATGCGCAGCGCCACGTCCTCGCGCCACGGCGCCGCGACGATCTGCACGCCGATCGGCAGCGGCTGCAGAGGCACGGGCACGACGACGACCGGCAGGCCGATGAACGAGATCGGCTGGGTATAGATGCCGAGATTGGCGCGCACATTGAGCTCGACGCCGTCGAGCACGAAGGTTTGCTGTCCGATCGTGGGCGCGCTGCAGGGTGTGGCCGGCGCCAGGACCGCGTCGACGCGCTCAAACAGCGCGAGCACGCGCTCGCGGTACCAGCGGCGGAATTTCTGCGCCTTGGCGACGTGAGCGGCGGGGATCATCGCGCCGGCGATGAGGCGGTCGCGCACCGCGGGATCGAAATCGCGCGCGCGCGAGCGCAGGCGAGCGAGGTGGAGCGCGGCGCCCTCGCTCGCGGTGATGACATAGGCGGCGGCGCGGGCGCGCTTCGCCTCGGGGATTTCGACCTCGTCGGTCGCGCCGAGCGCGCCGGCGACGCGCGCGAGCGCGCTCTTCGCCTCAGGGAACAGGCCGTCGCGGAAATAGCCGCCGGCCACCGCAATGCGCAGGCCGTCGGCGCCGCGCCCGATCAGCGGCGCCACCGGCTCCGCCGGGCGCTCGACGCAGACCGGATCGTCGTGGTCGTAGCCCTGCATGGCGTCGTAGGCGAGCGCGAGGTCACGCACCGAGCGCGCGAGCGGCCCGACATGGTCGAGGCTCGCCACGAACGGGAAGGTGTGCGCGCGCGAGAGCCGGCCGTAGGTCGGCTTGAAGCCGAAGGTGCCGCAGAGCGAGGCCGGCACCCTTATTGATCCGTTCGTATCCGAACCGAGGGCGAGCGGCACGAGGCCGCCGCCGACCGCGCCGCCGGAGCCGCCGGAGGAGCCGCCGGTCATGCGGGCGGGATCGTGCGGGTTGCGCGAGGGGCCGTAGTGCACGTTCTCGCCGGTGAAGTCGTAGGCGTATTCGCCCATGTTCAGCGCGCCGACCAGCACCCCGCCCTGCGCCTCGAGGCGCGCGATCAAGGTGGCGTCGCGCGCCGCCGGCTGGCGGTCGCGATTGATCTTGGAGCCGGCGAGCGTCGGCAGCCCTTCGACATCGAACAGGTTCTTGACCGCAAACGGCACGCCGGCGAGCGCGCCCAGCGTGTGCCCCCGCGCGCGCGCGGCGTCGATCGCGGCCGCCTTGGCGCGCGCGCGCTCCGCCACGACGGCGGTGAAGGCATTGAGCACGCGATCACGCTCGGCGATGCGCGCCAGCGCCGCCTCGACCACCTCGGCCGCACTGATGCGGCCGCCGGCCACCGCCGCCGCGATCTCGCTCGCATGTGCCCAGGAGGTATCCATCACGCGCCTCAAACTCCGTTGTCATGCCCGCGCAAGCGGGCATCCAGTAACCCATGCCGGAGCAGGCGCATCCACAACATCGGAATTAGTGCTACGCCACGAACACCGGCGCCGGCTCGGCGTCGTCGGGCAGCGGGAAGTCCGCGAACGACGCCGCCAGCGCGAGCGTCACCGCGAGATTGGTCTTGATCGCGCCCTTCCAGGCCGGCTCGGCCGGCAGAGCGAGCGCATGCGCGGCGGCATCGACAAAGGCGTCGAGCGCATCGGGCGCCGGCCGCGCGCGCGCCAGCGTTTGCTTGCTTCTGGTTTTGGCGCCCACGGTCCTCGTCACGCGCCTGCGCGACGGCTTGGTCGTGCGTTTGCTCGCCGTTTTGGCCCGCTTGCTCATCGCACCATCCCCTGTGCAGCTCTTTAGGCCTCATGCTGAGGAACCGTGCAGCCGATCTCGGGTTTTGCCCGCGATCGGCCGAGTTTAAACATCTCGGGCTTAAACGAGATCGGGCGCTTAGACATGGGCAAGAGGGGCAAGCCTGACTCGCGCGCACGACCTCTGCAAGCGTGATGGGCGCCACGCGCCGCCGACCGGGTCGGCTAGGTGCCCGAAAGTTCGGCGATTGCCCAACAAACGGGCGACGGCTGCGGCGCGGCACCTTCAATTGCCGGACTGGGTGTGAGGCACTGCTCTCTCTCTCTGGTCGCACGGCTATGGATTGCTGACTGCCCGCCTGCGCGGGCACAACACTGGGGAAACTGAGCTGGATCGTGCGCTTGCGCGAACGATGACAACCAGGGACGGGCGTATCCAGCGCTTCCCGCCCCAAAGCCTTGAACTGGCACGTCCATTGCAAACTCCGCGGCGGATACCGGCGCCCGGTCGCGGGCACAACGATGGAGCGTGCTCATGTCGACGTTCGACGACCCGTTCGATCCCTCCCGCCGCCTCGGTCGCGCGGGATGCGCCTGCGGTGCGCATCGCAGCCAGGCCGAGCACGACGCGGCGCAGCGGCAACTCATGTGCGCGCCGGTCGAACAGGGGACGACGAGCCACGACGAGCGCTACGCGGGCGTCGTCGCCTCGGCGGTGATGCGCGCGGTCTTCCCGCAGGACCGGTCGCGGCGCGCGTTCCTCAAGGCGGTCGGCGCGGGAACCGCGCTCGCGGCACTGTCGCAATTCTTCCCGCTGCGGACCGCGACCGAGGCGTTCGCCGAAGGCGGCGGCGCGCAAAAGGGCGCCCTCGAGAAGAAGGACCTCAAGGTCGGGTTCATCCCGATCACCTGCGCCACGCCGATCATCATGGCGCATCCCATGGGCTTCTACAGCAAGCACGGGCTCAACGTGGAGGTGATCAAGACCGCGGGCTGGGCGGTGGTGCGCGACAAGACCATCAACAAGGAATACGACGCCGCCCACATGCTCTCGCCGATGCCGCTCGCGATCACGCTCGGCGCCGGCTCCAATCCGATCCCCTACACCATGCCCGCGGTCGAGAACATCAACGGCCAGGCCATCACGCTCGCGGTCAAGCACAAGGACAAGCGCGACCCGAAGTCGTGGAAGGGCTTCAAGTTCGCGGTGCCGTTCGACTACTCCATGCACAACTATCTCTTGCGCTATTACGTCGCCGAGCACGGGATCGACCCCGACCAGGACATCCAGATCCGCGCGGTGCCGCCGCCGGAGATGGTGGCGAACCTGCGCGCCGACAACATCGACGGCTTCCTGGCGCCGGATCCGGTCAACCAGCGCGCGGTCTATGACGGCGTCGGCTACATCCACATCCTGTCGAAGGACATCTGGGACCGGCATCCCTGCTGCGCGTTCGCGGCTTCGAAGGAATTCGTCACCGGCGCGCCCAACACCTATGCCGCGCTGCTGAAAGCGATTATCGACGCCACTGCGTTCGCGACCAAGCCGGAGAACCGCAAGCAGATCGCCGAGGCGATCGCGCCGGCGAATTATCTCAACCAGCCGGTGACCGTGGTCGAGCAGGTGCTGACCGGCACCTTCGCCGACGGCCTCGGCAACGTGCGGAAGGTGCCGGACCGCATCGACTTCGATCCGTTCCCGTGGGAGTCGTTCGCGGTCTGGATCATGACGCAGATGAAGCGCTGGGAGCAGATCAAGGGCGACGTCGACTATGCCGGCGTCGCCAGGCAGGTCTATCTCGCCACCGACACCGCCAGGCTGATGAAGGAGGTCGGGCTCACCCCGCCGGAGACGAGCTCGAAGCGCTTCAAGGTCATGGGCAAGGAATTCGATCCGGCGAAGCCCGACGACTACGTCGCGAGCTTCGCGATTCGGCGGACATAGCTAACGTCACCATAGCCGGGTTTGTCACTATGGGAGCCGATCTGGGACCCTCTCGGTGTCATCGTCCGCGCAGGCGGACGATCCAGTAACCCGTGGACTGCGTAAGGGGCATGGCTGGGACTTAAACCGCTGCTTTGCGGATTACTGGATGCCCGCTTCCGCGGGCATGACAGCGAAGGAAGACGAGCGCAGACGTGACGACTAGAAACCGTTTCGCCGGGAGACGGACCATGGCAATGGGTTGGCGTGCGGCACTGGTGTCGCTGCTGCTGCTCGGCGCGTTCCTCGGCCTGTGGCACCTCGCCACCATGGGGCGCGGGCCGACGGTCGCGATGGACCCGGAATACGCCAAGCTCATGGGCGCGACCGCGACCGAGGGCAAGTCGGCGATGCCCGGTCCGCTCGACGTCGGCGCCAAGCTGTGGGAGCACCTCAGGCGCCCGTTCTACGACAACGGCCCGAACGACAAGGGCGTCGGCATCCAGCTCGCCTACTCGATCGCACGCGTGCTCACCGGCTACCTGATCGCGGTCGTGGTCGCGATCCCGGTCGGGTTCCTGATCGGCATGTCGCCGCTGATGAGCCGCGCGCTCGATCCCTTCATCCAGGTGCTCAAGCCGATCTCGCCGCTGGCCTGGATGCCGCTCGCGCTCTACACCATCAAGGATTCCAACCTGTCCTCGATCTTCGTGATCTTAATCTGCTCGCTGTGGCCGATGCTGATCAACACCGCCTTCGGCGTCGCCGCCGTGCGCAAGGAATGGCTCAACGTCGCGCGCACGCTCGAGGTCGGCACCTTGCGGCGCGCCTTCACCATCATCCTGCCGGCGGCGGCGCCAACCATCCTCACCGGCATGCGCATCTCCATCGGCATCGCCTGGCTGGTGATCGTGGCAGCGGAGATGCTCGTCGGCGGCACCGGCATCGGCTATTTCGTGTGGAACGAATGGAACAACCTCTCGATCACCAACGTGATCACCGCGATCCTGGTGATCGGCGTGGTCGGCATGATCCTCGACCAGCTGCTGGCCTACGCCACGCGGCTGGTGACGTTCCCGGAGTGAGGGAGCGATGATGCGGCTTGTTCACTCCGCTCACCGAGCCACGAGTCCGAAACCCTTTCACCTTGCGGGAGAGGGTGCCCGAGCGAGCGCGGCGAAGCGAGGGCGGGTGAGGGGTCTGTGCGCGCAATCTGCGCAACGACCCCCTCACCCGGCTCGCTTGCCTTCGCTACGCTCCGGCAACGCTCGCCACCCTGTCCCGCAAGGGGAGAGGGTGCTGCGGCCCGCGGCGCCCGCGTTCGCGTCCTCTACCGAGTGCACGGCGGCATGACCGAGAAGTTCATCTCGATCGAGGGCATCACCAAGCGCTTTCCGGCGCCGGGCGGTAGCATGACCGTGTTCGCGGACCTGTGGCTGGCGATGGCGCGCGGCGAGTTCGTCTGCATCATCGGCCATTCCGGCTGCGGCAAGACCACGGTGCTCAACATCCTGGCCGGGCTCGACCAGCCTTCGGAAGGCGCGGTGATCGTCGACAACGAGGCAATCGAAGGCCCCAGCCTCGACCGCGCGGTGATCTTCCAGAGCCACGCGCTGCTCCCCTGGCGCACCGTGCTGGGCAACGTGATCTACGCGGTGTCGTCGAAATGGCGATTCATGGCCAAGGAAGACCTGCGCGCGCAGGCACAGAAATTCATCGATCTCGTGGGCTTGACCGGCGCCGAGCACAAGCGGCCGGCCGAGCTCTCCGGCGGCATGAAGCAGCGCGTGGGCATCGCGCGCGCGCTCTCGATCGAGCCCAAGATCATGCTGATGGACGAGCCGTTCTCCGCGCTCGACGCGCTCACGCGCGGCACCCTGCAGGACGAGGTGCGGCGCATCTGCCTGGAGACCGGCCAGACCGTGTTCATGATCACCCACGACGTCGACGAGGCAATCTACCTCGCCGACCGCGTGGTGCTGATGACCAACGGCCCGGACGCGGTACTGGCGGAGATCGTGGAGAACCCGCTGCCGAAGGAGCGCCAGCGCGCGGACGTGCACAAGCATCCGATGTATTACGGCGTGCGCAACCACATCATCGATTTCCTGGTGAGCCGCAGCCGCAATTTCGCCGGCGAGATCGAGGCCCGCGACTACGACCGCCGCCGGGTCCCGGTGGTGCACCCGCGCGCACCGCAGGTCGCCTCTACCCGGCCTGCGACAGCCGATACCACGGACCCCGGGCAAGCCCGGGGTGCGTCACCGGTGGTTGCCGCGCCGGCTCCGGCGGCGGCGCCGCGACCCGGCCTGATGCAGCACCGCGCTTGAACAGCCGACGACGATCCACCGATAGCGACGAGGGAGAAAGAGACCATGACACGCGCCGATCTCACGGAGAAGATTCTCGACGTCAAGCGCGAGAAGGGCTGGAGCTGGAAATACATCCACGAGCAAATCGGCGGCTTCTCGCCGGTTCTGCTGGTAGGCGCGCTCTTGGGCCAGATGAAGCTGACCAAGCCGCAGGCGGCCAAGGCCGCCGACCTGTTCGGCCTGTCGAAGAGCGAAACCGCGCTGCTCAACGAGGTGCCGATGCGCGGGGCGGGCGTGCCGATGCCGCCTACGGATCCGCTGATCTACCGCTTCTACGAGCTCATCATGGTGAACGGGCCGGCGCTGAAGGCGCTGATCGAGGAGGAGTTCGGCGACGGCATCATGTCGGCGATCGACTTCGACATGCAGCTGGAGCGCCTGCCCAACCCGAAGGGCGACCGGGTCAAGCTCGCGATGTCGGGCAAGTTCCTGCCGTACAAGTACTACGGCAATGCCGGCAACGTGCCGGAATACGGCTACAAGGAGGAGTGAGCGGCGCCAGCGCGCGGGCGAATTTCGACAAGTAGATGCCCACCGGCGCAGCAATCTCCACCGCTCGCCGCATGCGATCCTTATGCCGGAGCGTTGGGGACGAGGGTGATCATGTGGCAACAATGGTGCGGCAATCGCGTCAACCCCCACCCCCAACCCCTCCCCACAAGGGGGAGGGGAGCTCACCGCATCTGCCGCGCGCGCGGCGTGCTCGCGCCACGCATGCGCTGCGCGCTGCATCGCAGCCGGGACACCGGCGGCGCGACTTGTCCACAGCCGTGCTTTCGTCAGGCGCGAATCGCCTTCTAATGGGTGCGCTGATGGCCGCGATTCGCCGGCGGGGCGCCGGCGCGGACGCACGGACAAGGCGTGGCTCGCATGCGCTTCCACGCGGACCTGCACGTCCACTCGAAATATTCCCGCGCGACCAGCCGTGACCTCGATCTCGAGCACCTCGCCGCCTGGGCCTGCCGCAAGGGCATCACCGTCGTCGGCACCGGAGACTTCACCCACCCGGCATGGTGCGCCGAGCTCAAGCAGAAGCTGGTGCCGGCGGAGCCGGGCCTCTATCGCCTGCGCGAGGACATCGAGCGCGCGGTGATGGCGAGCCTGCCGGCGGCCTGCCGCACGCCGGTGCGCTTCATGCTCGAGGTCGAAATCTCCACTATCTACAAGAAGAACGAGCGCACCCGCAAAGTCCACCATCTCATCTACGCGCCCGATTTCGCCACCGTCGAGCGCATGTCGGCGCGGCTCGCGCGCATCGGCAACATCGCCTCCGACGGCCGCCCCATTCTCGGCCTCGACTCCCGCGATCTCCTGGAGATCGCGCTCGAGTCCGACCCGCACACCTATCTGGTGCCGGCGCATATCTGGACGCCCTGGTTCGCCGCACTCGGCTCGCAGTCCGGATTCGACTCGATCACGGACTGCTACGGCGACCTCGCCGATCGCATCTTCGCGGTGGAGACCGGGCTGTCCTCCGATCCGCCCATGAACTGGCGGGTGTCGTTGCTCGACCGCTACCGGCTGACCTCCAATTCCGACGCGCACTCGCCCGGCAAGCTCGGGCGCGAAGCAACCACGTTCGATTGCGAGCTCGACTACTTCGCCATCGAGCGGGCATTGCGCAACGGTCAAGGCTACCTCGGCACCGTCGAGTTCTTTCCCGACGAGGGCAAGTACCACCTCGACGGGCACCGCAAATGCGAGGTGCGGCTTTCGCCCAAGGAGACGCTTGCCCTCGGCGGGCGCTGCCCGGTCTGCGGCGAGCCCTTGACCATCGGCGTAGAGCACCGGGTCGAGATGCTGGCGGACCGCAGCGAAGCCGAAGCGCGTCCGCCCGCGACCGCGGGCGCGGTCTCGAACGTGGTGCCGTTGCCGGAGATTCTCTCCGAGCTTGCCGGCAGCGGAGTGGCCTCGCGCGCGGTGACGGCGGGCTACGACCAGGCAATAGGCAAGCTCGGCGCCGAGCTCGCGATCCTGCAAACGGTGCCGGCGGAGGATATCGCGCGCGCGGGCTCGCCGCTGCTCGCCGAGGCGGTCACGCGCCTGCGCGCCGGACAGGTGATCTGCGAGCCCGGCTACGACGGCGAATACGGCGTCATCCGCCTGTTCGAGCCGCGCGAGCTCGAGCGGCTCACCGCCGGTGGGCTCTTGTTCGAGGCGCCGATCACGCGGCGCACGGCGGCGCGCGCAACGCCGCCGACGGCGGCGGCGCCGGCGGCGGGCGATGCCGGTGCAGCACCCGCGCCGGCGCGGCCGCGGTTGCGCCTGATTTCGAATGAACGAAGCGAAGGGGCCTTCGAGCTCCTCGCCGCGCTCGATCCGGACCAGAGCGCGGCGGCGGAGGCCCTCGACGGGCCGCTGCTGATCGTCGCGGGCCCCGGCTCCGGCAAGACCCGCACGCTGACCTATCGGCTCGCCCATCTCGTTGCCGAGCGCGGCGCCGCCGCGGAGGATTGCCTCGCCATCACCTTCACGCGCCGCGCGGCCGCGGAAATGCGCGAGCGGCTCGCGCAGCTGATGCCGGCGGGCGCGCCGGAGGTCGCGGTGCACACCTTCCATTCGCTCGGGCTGGCGCTCCTGCGCGAGCATCCGGGCGCCGCCGGGCTTGCGCGCGGCTTCCGGGTTGCCGGCCGCAGCGAGTGCGTCAAGCTGCTGTCGGAAGCGCTCGACGTCAGCGTGCACAAGGCCGAGCGGCACATTCGCGCGATCTCGCGGGAGAAGCGCACGCAGAGCTGGGCAGGCGCCGAAGCCGGCCAGGCGATGGCGGCCTATGCCCGCGCGCTCGCGCTCAACAACGCGATCGACTTCGATGACCTGGTCGCGCTCGCGGTGCGCGCGCTCACCGCGGACGCTGGTATTGCCGAGCGCTGCCGCCAGCGCTTCCAATGGATCTCGGTCGACGAATTCCAGGACGTCGACGAGCAGCAGTATCGGCTGCTGACTCTGCTGGCGCCGAGAGAAGGCAATCTCTGCGTCATCGGCGATCCCGACCAGGCGATCTACGGCTTTCGCGGCGCCGATGCGTCGTGTTTCGACCGCTTCCGGCAGGATTATCCGTCCGCCCGCGTGGTGCGCCTCGTCCGCAACTATCGCTCTACCGGCACCATCGTGACCGCGTCCTCCCAGGTGATCGCCACGCGCCGCGGCGAGCCAATCGCCGAGATCGTGCGCGACATGCACGAGCGCATCGCCGTGCATGCCGCGGCCACGGAGCGCGCGGAGGCCGAGTTCGTGGTCAAGACCATCGAGCAGATGATCGGCGGCCACAGCTTTTTCTCGATCGACAGCGGGCGGGCAACGCCGGCGCGCGCAAGCGGCTGGTCGTTCGCCGACTTCGCCGTGCTCTATCGCACCGACGCGCAGTCGGCCGCGCTGTGCGAGGCCTTCGAGCGCTCGGGCATTCCCTATCAGAAGAGCTCGCACGCGCCGCTCGCGGACGAACCCGCGGTCCGCGCCCTGCTGCAGGAGCTCGACGGGCACACCGAAACACCGGCGCTCGCCGACGCGTTACGCACCGCCACCGAGCGGCTGCAGGGAAGCGGCACCGCGGGCGGCGGCACCCATGTCGATCCCATCGCCCTCGCGGCGGCATTCCAGCGGCTCAGTGCACTCGCGCAGCAGTGCGCGGGCGATCATGCGCGCTTCCTCGACGCGACGGCGCTCACCACCGACGCCGAGTTTCGCGATGCGCGCGCCGACCGCGTGTCGCTCTCCACCTTGCATGCCGCCAAGGGGCTCGAGTTCGCGGTCGTGTTCATCACCGGGCTCGAGGACGGCGTGCTGCCGATCGCTTGGGGCGAGCGCGACGAGCGCGCGACGGAGGAGGAGCGCCGCCTGTTCTATGTCGGCATGACCCGCGCCAAGGACCGGCTGATCCTCACCCGCGCCTGCCAGCGTCATTGGCGCGGACGCTTGCAGCTGCTCGAGCCTTCGCCGTTCCTGCGCGACATCGAGCAGGAGCTGACGAAGCAGCAACCCGCCGTGCGCGGGCGCCGCACGCCGCAAGACCGCCAGCTCAAGCTGCTGTAACGACGGGCCAGCACCCGACTGTCGTCCCCGCGCAAGCGGGGACCCATCGTGCCCCAACTGCGATCGCTGGAATATGGAACCCCGCAACGAGGTCCCCGCGCGGGGATGACAGGCGAGGTCGCTCACGCTCACGAGCACGCGGCCAGGATGCCCGCCTTCGCGGGCATGACAGCGGGGAAACCTCTGGAATATAGATTCCGCTTGCGCGGGGATGACAGGCGATCTCGCGGCCGCGCTTGCGCTCGCTAATCACGAACAGGCGGCGGGGGCGACCTCGGCCCACAGGCGGCCGGTGCCGCCGCGCGCCGCGAGCACGCGCACACAGGCGCCCTGCGGCAGCCGGCTCTGCAGCTTGCCCGGATCGTTCTTTCCCGCCTGCGGCTCCGACCACACCGGCAGCATGATCCTGGCGGTCAACACGGTGCCGGGCGGCGGCAGCGAGCTTTCCGAGACGTCGTAACCGGTGAAATGCGGGATCCAGGCGCCCGACCGCCAGCGGCTGAGCGCGACCCAGCCGGACTGCTCGCGCGCGCCCGCGGCGCCGAAGATGGCGACCGGCCCGGGATGCGCGCCTTCGGGCGCTGGCCGAGCGCGGGCAGGCAACGCCGGAGCGTGGGCCGTCCCGTCCGCCGTCGCCGGCTCGCCGCCGCCGATCGCCGCCTGGAAAATGGCGCGCGCGTCGGGATCGTCCTCGCCGCAGAGCTTGTCGAACTCGGCGACACCCCTCTTGAGCAGGCTGCGCTTGGCGTCGGGCGACAGCTTGCGTTCCATGATCGAGACGAGGTCGTTGCGCAGCTTCTGGCAGGTCACCTCGGCCGAGAAATAGCTCTGATAGGCGGCAAAGCTCCCGGCGGCCGCGGCGGGAATTCCGAGCGCCGCGCCGATGATCTGCAACGTCCTGACCAGGCTGTCACCGGCCACCGGCATCTCCGATCGCCTCCGATCGCGATCGCCCATTTGCGACCATGCCGCCAGGGCGCAAAAATGGCAACCCGATGTACCCCGCGCTACTGCGGGCCCGGCGCCGGACGGTCGCCGGCGCGCGCACCGCGCGAGTCCCGGCGCGCGGCCGAAGGCCGTGGCGCCGGCGTCGGCACCGCGCCCGGCGGCGGCGGGCGGGCGGTTTCGAAGCTCAAGGCCTGCGGGTTGGAATACCAATACGCGGGCGGCGGAACGCGCGCGCGCGCCTCCTGCTCGGACGCCTGCAGGGTGGCGATGGTGTCAGACGCCTGCTGCAGCGCCTGCCGCAGCTCGCCGAGCTCGTTCGCGAGCGCATCGACCTCGCGGCGCAGCCGATCGATCTCCTCCTGCGATCCGTCGCGGGCGGCGCTTTGCGGCGAGGTCGCCGCGGATTGCAGCGTGAGCCGCAGCGGCCCATCGACGGCTGGCCATGCCAGGGCCAGCGCGGCGATGATGCCGGCGCCGAGCGCAAGCGCGGCGAGCGTCGCAAGGCGCCGCGCGATCCTGCGCCGTCGCCCGCGCACGACCACCGCGGGATCCTGTCCGAACTCTTGGTCGAACGCATCGAGCCTCGGCATCGCTGCCGCGTGCAATCGATCCGACATGCCGCTCGCAACCGTTCCTTTCCTTGCCGGCGCAGCCCCATGATGCGCCCGGCGCACCGGCGGCTCAAGCCCGGCCGACGCGCCGGCGCGCGCCGCAGGGATCAGGCCGCCGGTTCGTGCTAGATATGATCGCGAGCGTCGCAGCGCGAGGCAGCGAGGGAGAGACGGACATGGACATCGGCTTCATCGGGCTCGGCCAGATGGGCTTCCACATGGCGCGCCGGCTGGTCGAGGCCGGGCACCGCGTGATCGTGTTCGACGTCAGGCGCGAGGCGATCGAGCGTCTCACGGCGCTGGGTGCGCGCGCCGCCGCCTCGCCGCGCGTGCTCGCCGACGAGGTCGAGACCGTGATGGCGAGCCTGCCTACCCCCGACGTCGTGCTCGCGGTCGCGGCCGGCGCCGGCGGCGTGATCGAAGGCAAGCGCGTGCGCCGGTTCGTCGATCTCTCCACCACCGGCGCGGTGATGGCCAAGCGCATCTTCGAAGCGCTCAAGGCGAAAAACATCGCGCAGATCGACTGCCCCGTGAGCGGCGGCGTCACCGGCGCGAGCAAGGGCACACTGGCACTGATGGTTTCCGGCGCACGCGCCGAGGTCGACGCGATCGCGCCGGCGCTTGCGGCCATTGGCAAGACCTTCTTCATCGGCGAGCGGCCGGGCGCCGGACAGACCATGAAGCTGTGCAACAATTTCCTCTCCGCCGCCGCCATGACTGCGACCTCGGAGGCGATGGTGATGGGGGTCAAGGCCGGACTCGATCCGCGCATCATGCTGGATGTGATCAACGCCGGCACCGGCCGCAACACCGCGACCGAGGACAAGTTCGGCCGCGTGGTATTGCCGCGCACCTTCAATCTCGGCTTCACCGTCGGGTTGATGAGCAAGGACCTCAAGCTGTGCCTGGCCGAAGGCAAGGCGCTCGGGGTACCGATGGAGGTGGCGGAAACCGTCACCCGCATGCTGCAGATCGCCTGCGACGAGAACGGGCCGGACAAGGATCTCACCACGGTGGTGCAACCGGTCGAGCGCCGCGCCGGGGTCGAGGTGCGCGCGCCGCGCGCGGACGCACCGGTGGGGAAATAAGACAAGTGTCCCGGGCGACAGAAGCGAGGCCCCTTGGCCGAGCGAATCGAGACCCGGGACCCAGCGCAAGAGTCGCGAAGCACAACATTGGCGCGACAACGCCGTCGTGGCCGAGGGTCCCGGCTCTTCGCACGCGTTCCGTACCTCGTATTCCGGCGAGGGCGGGGGCGCGCGCTCGGCCGGGACACATATGCCGTGCGAAGGGAGAACACCAATGAGCGACGACGTGCACGAGATCTACGCCATCCGCTACGGCCATCACGACCGCAAGTCGGCCGAGAACTTCATCGGCGGCGATCCCCATGACGTGCTGCAGCCGCTCGACTTCTATGTCTGGGCGATCGTCGGCGGCAGCAGCGCCATCATTCTCGACACCGGCTTCGATGCCGCCATGGGCAAGAAGCGCCAGCGCGAGCTGATCAAGCCGGTCGGCGACGGCCTCAAGGCGATCGGCATCGACCCCGGCGCGGTCGAGACCGTGATCGTCAGCCACATGCATTACGACCATGTCGGCAACTACGATCTGTTCCCGCGCGCGCGCTATCACCTGCAGGACCGCGAGATGGCGTACGCCACCGGGCGCTGCATGTGCCACATGGCGCTGCGGCTGCCGTTCGAGGCCGACGACGTGGTGGCGATGGTGCGCAAGCTGTTCGCGGGGCGGGTCGCGTTCCATGACGGCGAGGACGAGATCACGCCCGGCGTCACCGTCCACCACATCGGCGGCCACTCCAAGGGACTGCAGAGCGTGCGGGTGAAGACGCGACGCGGCAACGTGGTGCTGGCCGCCGACGCCGCGCATCTCTACGCCCATCTCGACAGCGGGCGGATCTTCCCCATCACCTACAATGTCGCCGAGGTGGCCGAAGGCTACGCCAAGCTGGCGCGGCTCGCCTCCTCGCGCCAGCACGTGGTGCCCGGCCACGACCCGCTGGTGCTCGCGCGCTACCCGGCGGCGAAGCCCGGTATGGAAGGCTGGGTGGTGCGGCTCGACGCCGAGCCGAAGGGATAGCACGCTATAGTCTTCGCGCCGAGCGGCCGCCGGATGAAGGCACGCGCCGCAATAGAGCCTGTTGGCTGCCCCGCATCCTCGCGATCTCTCCGCTGTCATGCGCGCGCGGGCGGGCATCCGGTAACGGGTGAAGGTGCGATTCCAGCCGGAGTGGCGCCTTTCAGCACGGCTGGCGATTACTGGATCGTGGATCGTCCGCTTTCGCGGACGATGACACCCGAGTGGACAGCCGGGGAGACCGTCGGTCACATGATCGCGAACTCGGTGTTGCGGCGGTCGGTCACCAGCATGCTGCCGGGATAGTGGGTGATGCAGAATTCCGGCTTCACCGTCGCCACCACCGATTGCGGCGTGACGCCGCAGGCCCAGAACACCGGCAGCTCGTCGGCCTCTACCGGCACCGCATCGCCGTAGTCCGGCTTCGCGAGGTCGGCGATGCCGATGAGCTCGGGCTTGCCGATGTGCACAGGCGCCCCGTGCACCGCCGGAAAGCGCGTGGTGATCTGGATCGCGCGGATCGCGTCCGCGGGCGTCA
>DATBKV010000291.1:0-3619 GCA_036555745.1 Xanthobacteraceae bacterium
GAGCTCGCGGCACGGCTTCGGCAATATGAACGCCGACCTCACGCCCGCAGGCGCGCGCGCTCCGCGGTGCGCAGCTTGGGCGCGACCTCGGCGGCGAACAGCTCGAGCGAGGCGAGCGCCTTGTCGACGCCGTACCACGGCGGGTAGTGCAGCATGACCGAGCTCGCTCCGGTCATGTCGCGCAGCCGCTCGATCTTCTCCACCACCGTCGCCGGCGAGCCGTGCAGGATGATGTCGCGCGAAAGCATGTCGTAGTCGCGCCGACTGGTGGCGCCGCCTTCCGACACGGTGCCGAGATAGCCCGAGGTGTGGCCGCTGGCGAAATGCTTGAGGTGGCGCATGATGCCGGCCTCGCTCTCGGCCTTCGCCTTGGCGTCGGTTTCCGCCACGTAAGTCCAGCGCGCGATGTCGATGTGGCCACGGCCGGGATTGGCGCTTAGGCGCGCAGGTGTCTCCTCAAGATGCTTGCGGTAGGCGGCGGTCTGGCGCGCCAGCTCCGGGAACGGCGTCCAGGTCGAGAGCATCAGCCCGAAGCCCATGCGCCCGGCGACCGCGATCGAGCGCTCGGTGGCGCCGGCGAGGAAGATCGGCGGATGCGGCTGCTGCAGCGAGTGCGGGAACAGCTCGTAGACGCCGTCAACCTTGAAATTGAAATGCTTACCGTGATGATCCACGCGCTTGTCGAGCAGGATATCCATCAGCAGCGGCAGCGCTTCTTCCTGGACCTCGCGGCGGCCCTCGAAATCGGCACCGAAACCGTCGAACTCGTACTTGCGGTAGCCGGAGCCGAGCCCGAGCGCGAATCGGCCATTGCTCAGGATATCGACGAAGGCGGCGTTCTCCGCCACCCGCAGCGGATTGGCGAGCGGAAGCGTCACCACCGCGGTGCCGATCTTGATCCGCCTGGTGAGCGCGGCGAGGTAGCCGGCATAGACGAAGACATCGGGCATGATGCCGTATTCGTTGCTGAAGTGGTGCTCCGCCACCCAGGCGTAGTCGAACCCCAGCTCGTCCGCGCGCACGATCTCGCGCGTGACCCGCGCGTGCACGTCGCGGTGCGGATAGGGCTCGACGTCGATATTCGAATGCGATGTGAAGAGAATTCCGAACTCCATGCGCCTCGCTCCTTGGGTTTCGCGTCACCCTAGCAACTTGCGTCGGCGCGGCATAGCCGGCTAGTGCCCCGAACCCGAAGCTCGCAGCTAGGAATGCAGGCGAACGCGATTATTGTGCCCTCGCCCCGCTTGCGGGGAGCGGGCAGCGAGATATTTCGACACGCTCTGACTGGGTGAGGGGATTCCCCACCCGCTGAGCGCACGGAGAGTCCCCCTTGTAACTTGCCTCATCGCGACTCGCATATTGTAGGCGTCGCGGTGATGGGCGGGTGTCCGATACCCCCTGGGTCACTGAAGACCGTGGGTGAGCTTGGCACCCCGCCCGTCGTTCCATCGAACCCGAACAGTCGCCGGGGCCGCAGAGCGCGAAGCCCGATTAGGCAAGGACGGGTCGCCATGGACAGCATCACCGTTGGTATCGACGTTTCGAAGAACTGCCTCGATGTCGCCGTGCGTCCGAGTGGAGATGTGTTCGTGGTCGAGCGTAATGCCGCCGGACTGGAGCAACTGACGGCACGGCTGCGGGAGCTTTCGCCGCACGTCGTCGCCTTGGAAGCCACCGGCGGCTTCGAGACGATCGTGGCGGCGGCTCTGGCGGCTGCGCAGCTCCCGGTCGTTGTCGTCAACCCTGCCCAGATCCGGGCCTTCGCCAAGGCGATCGGCCAGCGGGCCAAGACCGATCCCATCGATGCCGCCGTCATCGCCCACTTCGCCGCGGCGACCAAACCCGAACCCCGCCCGTTGCCCGACGCGGCGACCCGGTTGCTGGCCGATCTTGTCGCCCGCCGACGGCAGATCATCGAGATGATCGCAGCCGAACGCCAGCGCGAGGCCCGGGTGGCCATCCCGCGTCTGCGCAAGAGCATCGCGCGGCTGCTCAAGACGTTGCAGAAGGAGCTCACCAGCCTGGATGCCGACATCGACGATAGCGTGCGTGGCTCTCCGGTCTGGCGCGAGAAGGAGGACCTCCTCGCCTCGGTTCCGGGCGTCGGGCCGACCATCGCGCGTACTCTGATCGCCGAGCTGCCCGAGCTCGGGCAGCTCAACCGCAAGGAAATTGCCGCCCTCGCAGGCCTGGCGCCGTTCACGCGCCAGTCCGGCCAATGGCGGGGCCGCAGCTTCATCGGCGGCGGGCGTGCAGTCGTGCGAACAGCCCTGTTCATGGGCGCAATGGTTGCCAAGCGGCACAACCCAGTCTTGAAGGCCTTCTTCGATCGTCTCGTCGCAGCCGGCAAGCCAAGGATGGTTGCTCTCATCGCTGTCGCTCGAAAGCTTCTCACTATCCTCAACGCCATTCTCAGAGACAACACACCATGGCAAACCGCTTGACCAGCAAGACAGTCGCTCACGCCCACCCTCTCCCCAAATGGCCCCAAATGGGGAGAGGGAGCACACCCGACTCGCGGCGCCAGCATCAACCGCCGGCGGCGGAGCGGATGCGCTCATTGTAGATCGGCAAGGTCAGCCCGCATACCTCGAAGCGCGGCAGGTAGCCCATTAGAAAGGCGTTCACGCCGAGGCGGTAGAGCTTGGCCACGTCGCCGGCGAGCAGCGCCTCGCGCTCCTCGGCGGTCAGGTCGCATTTGGCGATCGCCGCCGCCGGATCGGCTTTCATCGCAGCGCGAAACGCGTGGTCGCGCAGCACCTCGCGGCAGAGAGTATTCACAGCATAGACCGACATGGGTCAGCTCCAGCTCCGCTCAGCTCCAGTTCCAGGCGGCATAGGCGTGCCCCTGCTCCATCTGCGGCGTGACGAACTTCGGACGCCGCTCGCCGACCGCGCCGAACATGGCGATCCAGTCGAGCAGTTCGCCGCCGACATTGCCGGCGCGCAGCAGCTGCGCCTCGGTCGCCTCCGCAAGGAGCGTCTGCGTCGATCCCTGCTCGATGAGCGCGCAGACGCGGGCGGCCCAGTCCGGGTCGGGCACCCCGTCCGACTTGCCGGGCGCGATGCGCGGCCCGAACACCTCGAGCGAGAAGCTGCCGCTGCCGATGACCACGACGCGCAGGGGCTCGCGCCAGCTCTCGATCGCGCGCTTCACCACGACGCCGAGCTGGTAGCAGCGCTGCGCCTTCGGCAGCGGCGGCACGTGCCCGCTCACGAAAACCGGAATGACCGGGATCTGCATCTTCGGCGTCATGAAATGCAGCGGCACCACCACCGAATGGTCGACGGTGAAGTCCTGCGTCACGGCGAGGTCGAAGCCTTCCTCGATCGCCGCGCGGCGCAGATGCGCGGCGACGTCGGGCCGTGACTTGATGGTGTAGATCGGCACCGCGCGCGGCTCGTCGTTGGGACCCTTGAACGCCTCGGTCACGCCGATGGCGAAGATCGGAAGATTGTCGAAGAAGAAGGTGTTGAGATGGTCGGTGTCGTACATCACGATGAGATCGGGCCGCATCTCCTCGAGCTCGCGCGAGGCCGCCGCGAAGAAGCGCGCAGTCTCGCATTGCGGCCCTTCGCGCTCCACCAGCGCGGGAAAGAACGGCGTATGCGGCACGCC
>DATBKV010000292.1:0-51427 GCA_036555745.1 Xanthobacteraceae bacterium
GAAACCCGATTGAGCCAGCGCGGGTCGAGCTCCGAGCCCTGGTAGTTCTTGAGAAAGTCCTCGCGCGCCACGCCGTGGCTCTCGGACAGCCGCATCAGGCGGCCCTCGTGGCCGACCAGGCGCTTGTTGATGTCGTAGAGCTGCTCGACCAGCGCGTCGATGCGCGCCTGGTTGAGGCGCAGCGATTTGACCTCGGCGATGATGTCGTCCTTGAGCTTCTTGTAGCGGCGCTCCTGGGCGGGCGAGAGCGAGTCGTTGCGCAGCTTGTTCTGGATGTCCTGGTCCTGCAGGCGGCGCAGCCGCTTATAGGCGTCGGCGATATTGTCGAAAGTGGCGACCACTTTGGGCTTGAGCTCGGCCTCGATGGCGGCGAGCGAGAGCGAGTTCTCCATGTCGTCGTCGTCGAAGTCCGCGTCGGCGGGCGGCGTCTCGGAGCCCTCGCCGTCCTCGCCCTCGCCGCGGTCGGCGGCCGGCTTGAACGGGGTGGCGCCGGCCGGCGCGGCCGGTGGCGCCGGCATCTGCGCGAGCGCGCCGGCACCCGGGCCGGCCGTGGCGGACGCGGATGCGCCGGGCGCCGGATCGGCCGCGCCCGCCGGCGCCGCCGGCATGGCCTTGGCGTCCGGGCCGGCATAGGTCGCTTCCAGATCGATGATGTCGCGCAGAAAGACCTTGCCCTCGTTGAGCTCGTCGCGCCAGATGATGATCGCCTGGAACGTGAGCGGGCTCTCGCACAAGCCGGCGATCATCGCCTCGCGGCCGGCCTCGATGCGCTTTGCGATCGCGATTTCGCCCTCGCGCGACAAGAGCTCGACCGAGCCCATCTCGCGCAGATACATGCGCACGGGATCATCGGTGCGCTCGGTCGGCTCCTTGGCGTCCGCCTTGGCCGGGACCTTCTGCTGAACCTCGATCAGCTCGCCGCTCTCGCTCTCGGTCTCCTCCTCTGCTTCCTCGCGCTCCTCGCCCTCCTCGCTGGTCTCCTCGGTCTCGACGACGTTGACGCCCATTTCGCTGAACATCGCGAGAACGTCCTCGATCTGCTCGGAAGTGACCTCCTCCGAAGGCAATACCGAGTTGATCTGGTCGTGGGTGACGTAGCCGCGCTTTTTGGCGGATCGGATGAGCCGCTTGACGGCGGCATCGGAGAGATCGAGCAACGGCAGCGGCGTATCGGGGGTCTCGGCGGCCTCTTTTTCCGGCGCCTCGTCCTTTTCTTTCTCCTTTTGCGCCGCCTTGGTCTTGCTCGCCATACCCTTCTCCTCGAAACGCCCTGCCGGGGTCGTCGATCAGCACGCCGTCCTACCCTATGCGGGGAGAATCGAACACCCCTGGGCACGCCAAGCCTGGCCTCGGCCCGGCAGCGTCCCGAATCGGGCCGCCGGAGTGTCAACGGGACCGCCTAAGCCCCGCTTAACCCTCCTCATGGCGAAAGCCAAAGGCGCAGCCCCGGTTCCGGGAACTCTGGCGGTCCTTTGGCTTCCTGTTTCTTCCCGCGTCTAGAGATTCTGCGTCGACCGGCCCGAGGAGGCTCCGAAGCCCTCGATCAGCGCCTCGGTGCCGTCCAGCACCGATAGTCGCGCCTTGACGTCCTGCAACCAGGAATAGTTGGCCTCGGTCGCGTTCTGTCCCAGGGCCGCTTCCGCGTCTCTGAGTTCCTTAATTAGGGAATGCCAGTGCCGATGCAAGGCAACAAGCTGCCGCCAGGTGGTCAGCGCATCGTCGGGCGCAGCATCTCCCTTTGCGCCCCAAACCGAGGGCGTGGTGATGGCTCTGTGGATGCGGGCAGCGGTCTCGCTCAGCCCCCGCCGGCCGAGCTCGGCCGCCATGGCCTCGCCGTCCGGTGCGCCGCCATGAGCGAAGATGTCGATGAGCTCGCGCTTCACCCGCGCCGCTTCCGCGTGGCGGAATTCCACGCCCGCGAGCTCCTCGAGGTGCTCGTGGAGGAGCCAGGGATGATTGATGACGGCTTGCAGGATCAGCGCCTCGCGCAGAGGAATCGCGGCGCGATGGCCGCGATGCACCGGGCTCGATGCCAGCTGCGCGCTGGCGACCACGTAGGGCCCATCGTTCGCGCCGGAGCGGATGGCGAACGACGAATAGCGGGTGGCGGAGCTCGCAGGGCGATTGGCCTTTCCCCGCTTGTTCGCGTTTCGCCATTCGTAGTTGTTGGCTGTGGGGCCGCGCGGGCGCCGCATCGGCGGCCGCCGATCGCCCTCGAACAGCCGTCGCAGACGATCCTCGAACTCGCGGCGGTAATGCTTGCGCACGGTATCGTCGCCGATCGCGGAGGCAAGCTGCGCGATGCGCGCCTCGAACGCCGCGCGCCGCTCGGGGGTATCCAAGCCGCCGGCTTCGGACTCCCGCATCCACAACATCTCCACCAGCGGCCGTGCGGCCGCGACGATCTCGTCGATCGCCGCACGGCCGCCCGCGCGCACGAGGTCATCGGGATCGTGCCCCTCGGGCAGGCTTGCGAATTTCAGGCTCTTGCCGGGCTTGATCAGCGGCAGGGCGAGATCGACGGCGCGATAGGCAGCGCGGCGGCCGGCGGCATCGCCGTCGAAGCACAGCGTCGGCTCGTCGCTCATGCGCCAGAGCAGCGCGAGCTGCTCTCCGGTCAGCGCGGTCCCCAGCGGCGCAACCGTGGCCTCGAAACCGACGCTCACCATGGCGATGACGTCGACATAGCCTTCGACGACGACGACCGCGGTGCCTTTGTGCGCGGCTTGGCGCGCGCCGGCGATGTTGTAGAGCGTGCCGCCTTTGTGGAAGAGCGGTGTCTCCGGCGAGTTGAGGTATTTCGCCTGGGCCTCGTTGTCGAGCGCGCGGCCACCGAAGGCGATGACGCGGCCGCGCGGATCGGTGATGGGAAAGATCACGCGGTCGCGGAACCGGTCGTAAGAGACTGGAACGTCTTCGCCGGCGACCAGCAGGCCCGCCTCGACCATGAGCTCGCTCGATATCCCTTCCTTGCCGAGGTGCTCCTTGAGCGCGAAACGCTCGGGCGAGGCATAGCCCAGGCGAAACCTGAGCTGGGTGGCGGGATCGAGCCCGCGATCGGCGAGATAGCCGCGCGCCTTGGCACCCGCCCGCGCGGCGAGCGTCGCCTCGAAGAATTTGGCCGCGAGCTCGACCACGTCGTGAAGCGTCTTGCGGCGCTCTTCGCGCGCCTCCTCCTCGCGCGAGATTCTGGGCAGCGCGAGACCGGCGTCGCCGGCGAGGCGCTCCACCGCCTCGGTGAAGCTCAGCCCCTCGGTCAGCATGACGAAATCGAAGATGTTGCCGTTCTTGCCGGAGGAGAAATCGAACCACCTCGATTTCTGGTCATTGACGAAGAACGACGGCGTCTTCTCCTTGTTGAAGGGGGAAAGCCCCTTCCATTCGTGTCCCGACCGTTTGAGCCGCACCCGCCGGCCCACGACCTCCGAGACCGGAAGGCGGGCGCGCAACTCGTCGAGGAATTGGGGCGGGAAACGCATGCGGCGAGCCTGCTGATTCGCTCGCGCGAGTATAGGCCGGCGCGGGGCGGCCGCGGCCGCGCGCGGAATTGTCCCGGTTATCCACAAGGTTAGAAGTAAAGTGGGCAGGCGAACGGGACGCGGGAGAGCGCGCCCGATCGGGTCACGCGGCGCAGTTCGGCACAAATCGCTGCGGGCCCGGCTGTCCGGACAGGAGGGCAGCAATTTTCCTCGGAGCGTCGCCCATTCTGCGCAGCGTGGGCAAAGCCGAGCGTCATGCCCGCGCTATCGCACCCAAGCCAGCGCCGTGCGCGGGACGAACTCCCCCGCCGGCGCTAAGATCAGCCAACAAAATTCACCGGGAGGAAATGACGATGATCGCAGCAAACAACTTCTCGCTCTCCCGCCGCGCCATCCTGGCGAGCGCCGGTGCCGGCGCGGGGGCGGCGGCGCTGGCTGGCGGTGCCGCCATGGGGCAAACCGCCAAGCCGAAGACCTTCGTGCTGGTCCATGGCGCCTGGCACGGCGGCTGGTGCTGGCGGCGCGTATCCGACCTGCTCGAGAAGCAAGGCCACAAGGTATTCACGCCGACGCTCACCGGCGTCGGCGAGCGCTCGCATCTCATGAGCAAGGACATCAACCTCGACACCCACATCACCGACATCGTGAACGTCTTCAAGTGGGAGGACCTCAGCGACGTCTGCCTGGTGGTGCATTCCTACGGAGGCTATCCGGGGTCCGGGGCTCTGGAGCAGATCAGCGACCGGGTGTCCTCGATCGTATGGCTCGACGCTTTCAAGCCGGAGAACGGCGAGCGTCTGTTCGATGTCACGTCCGAGTTCAGCCGCAAAGGGCTGCTGGCGGCGATGGCCAAGGGCGAGCCCGGCCGGCCTTCGCCCAGGGCGGAAGCTTTCGCGGTCAACGAAAAGGACCGTGGCTGGGTCGATTCCAAGACCACGCCGCAGCCGAACGGGGTGGCGCTGCAGCCGATCAAGCTCACCGGCGCGCGCGAGAAGATCGCCAAGAAGGCCTACATCCGCGCTGCCGCCTATCCCCAGCCCACGTTCGACAAGGCGCTGGCGGAATGCAAGGCCGACAAGACCTGGCGTACGTTCGAAGCGAACAATTCCGGCCACGACGTGATGATCGACGCACCGCAGTGGCTGGGCGACGTCCTGCTGCAGGTCTCATGAGGGGGAGGATGCAATGACGAATGGACAGACGCGCCGTACGGTGTTGGGTGGCATGGCAGCCGGCGTAGGGGTCATGGGCATGGCCGATAGCGCAAATTCGCAGCCGCAAGCGGGTGGCAAGACGTTCGTGCTGGTGCACGGCGCCTGGCACGGCGGCTGGTGCTGGCGGCGGGTATCGGACCTGTTGGAGAAGCAGGGCCATAAGGTATTCACCCCGACCATGACCGGCCTGGGCGAGCGTTCGCACTTGCTCGACGACAAGATCAACCTCGCCACTCACGTCACCGACATCGTCAACGTCATCAAGTGGGAGGGGCTGAGCGACATCGTGCTGGTCGGTCATTCCTACGGCGGCGTCATCATCTCGGGGGTGGCGGAGCAGGCCGGTGGTGCCATCGGCTCGATCGTGTTCCTCGACGCCTTCGTGCCGGAAAGCGGCGACAGCCTGGCCGCCAAGGCGTCGCAGCCCGTGCGCGACGCCATCGCGGCGCTGGTGGAAAAGCACGAGACGGCGATGAAGCCGGTAGCCGCGGCGGTGTTCCGGGTGAATGAAAAGGATCGCACCTGGGTCGACGCCATGTGCACGCCGCATCCCCTCGCCACCCTCACGGACAAGATCACGATCACCGGCGCGCGCGACCGCATCGCCAAGAGGGCCTATATTCGCGCCAAGGGCTATCCCAGCGTACCGTTCGACAGCACGTTGGAGCGGCTCAAGGCTGACGGCGCGTGGCGCGCCTACGAGCTGCCCTGCGGCCACGACGCCATGGTCGACATGCCGGAGCAGCTCACTGACATTCTCCTCGCGGTGGCGTAGCGGGCAAGCCGCTGCGGTACTGCTGACGGAGTCACTCGACCGGCTTCTTCCTTTTCCGGGGCGCGGCCGCACGGGGCGACGGTGAAATTGCACCTTCAAGCGCACGACGGATCAGCTCGTTCGAAGGAAGGGTGGGATCGCGGAGCTTGTGCGCCTGCTCGGCGCCGGTCACCGGCAGCTTTGCGGGATCAAGGAGGCCGACCTGCACGAGGAGAGAGGCTTGGTCCCAGTAGATGTGTTCATACGCAACCTTGCCCTCGACGATGCCCATGACGACAACGTGGGCCAAGACAACCTTGCGACCGGTTGGCGCGATGCCCGGCAATAACGCCGGCATCTCCACGTCATGGGTGAAGCTGGCAATGAGCTCGTCGATCACGCGGCCCTGTCCCACGGTGCGGGAAATTGGCGTTATCTGGATGTCAGCAGGCCAGCGGCCGACGAACCAGTTCTCGTAGAACTGCCGCACCTCGTCACGGCCACAACCGCCGGTCATGACTGGAACGTGCGTCACGTACGGCGCGTCGGTCATCGTCGCCATTGTTGCATCGACGCTGCGCTCCACAAATTCGGCGCGCACGTGGCGGTCGAAGGCCGCACCGGGGCCTGCGGTCCCAGCACTCCGGAGGGGCAGCCTAGTGGCTTTGACGCCTGCAACTACTCGCTTCAACTCGTAAGACAGCGCACCCCGCAATCGAGCTGCGTCATCTCGCAGACTATCCGATAGCTCTCTCATCTTCATGTTCAGGCCTTCGCCATTGGTACCATCCCCCGATGTGCGTAAATTATCGATCGGCATCCGGCGGTCGGCCACCGTCCGGCCGAACGTCAGGGCCGATCACCGCGCACCGGCTCTCTACTGCGGCTTCAGGCCTGCTTCCCTGACCACGCGCTCGGAGGTGGCGCGGTCTTCGATTAGGAAGCGGGCGAACTCCTCCGGCGTGTCGAGAATCGGCTCGAGCGCGCGATCGGTGAACTGCTTCTTGCGGAAGGTAGCATCGTTGCCGATCGCGGCAACGTCGGCGCGGATCTTGTCGATGACCGGCTTGGGCGTGCCGGCTGGCGCCACGAGCCCGAAATACACGCGCGTGAGATTGCCGCGATAGCCGAGTTCCGCCAGGGTCGGAATGTCCGGGAACAGCGGCGAGCGCTGTGCGCCGTCGGTGGCGAGCCCGATCATCGTCCCGCTCTGCAGATGGGTGATGAAGTTTTGCAGTCCGAGGAAGGCGATCGGTGTCGATCCCGATAAGACCGCATTGGTGGTGTCGCCGCCGCCGCGGAACGGGATCGCCACCCAGTCGGCGCCGCGCTCGCGCTTGAGCTTTTCGAGATAGAGCGCGAGCGGCAGCGATGGCGCGGTGTAGCTCAGCGTCCCCGCGCTGGCCTTGGAGAGCGCGACGAGCTCGTCCACCGTGCGGACCTTGAGCGCGGCGTTGACCACCAGTGCCTGGGTGTTGAAGAACAGGTTGGTGATCGGCGCGAAGTCCTTAGCGGGATCGAACGTGAGCTTCTTGTAGAGGAACTGGTTATAGGCCAGCGGCTCGCCCGGCACGATGCAGATGGTATAGCCGTCGGGTGGTGCGTCCGCGCAGGCGCGGGCGCCGATATTGGACGCGCCGCCGGGACGGTTCTCGACCACCAGCGGCTGCCCCCAGCGCCGGTGGAGCTCCTCGCCCAGCACGCGCGTGAAAACGTCGCCGGTGCCGCCGGCTCCCACCGCCACGATCGCCCGCACCGGGCGCGTCGGATAGTCCTGCGCCGACGCCGGCGCAGGGATCATCGCGAGCGCGAGGACGAACAGCAGGTCAGGCCGACGGCACGTCATGGTGGTTCCCTCTCCGGCGTCTTTCGCAGGCTGGCAGGGCGTCCGGGCATCGCCGAGCGGCGCGCAAAGCCAAAAGCGCGGTGATGGTCCGATCATCCGCTTTCGCGGATGACGACAATAGGCGAGAGTGCGGATGGATGAGAAGACCGGAACAGGGCCATGACGCCGCAGCTGCAGATCAGGATCGACAGCGACGTGACGGTCGCGATGCGCGACGGCACGCACATCTCGCTTTGCGTCTATCGGCCGGCGCGCGAGGGACGCGTGCCCGCCCTGTTCGCGGCCTCGCCCTACCAGCACGAGTTCGACCGCGTGCCGGCCTTCCCGCTGTTTCTGTGGCGCGAGACCGGGCCGATCGAGTGGTACGTCGAACAGGGCTACGCCTACGTGCACGCGGACGTGCGCGGCTCGGGCCGCTCGCAAGGCGAATTCGGATTCATGGATGCGGCCGAGCAGCAGGACTATGTCGAGCTCATCGCCTGGATCGCGCGGCAGCCCTGGTGCAACGGCCGCGTCGGCGGCATCGGGCAGTCGTACTACGCCATGGCGCAATGGCTGATGGCGACGTTGGACCCGCCCGGCCTCGCCTGCATCGCGCCCTATGACGGACTCGTCGACCAGTATCGCTGCTCCAATTATCACGGCGGCATCTTCTGCAGCTACCGGTCGTCCTGGTACGCCAACCTGCGCGCCGACAACCAGCACCGTCCCGCCGGCCGCAACGCCCGCCCGCCGATGCGCTTCGACCTCGTCGGCGCCATCACCGAGCACAGGCTCGACGACGCCTGGTGGCGCGAGCGCTCCGCCTTCGAGCGGCTCGGCAACATCAAGGTGCCGGTGCTCTCGATCGGGCATTGGGGCAAGATGGGTCTGCATCTGCGCGGCAACATCCTCGGCTTCGAGCAGGTCAAGGCACCGAAGAAGCTCGTGGTCACCGGCGCCAAGGACGTGCACGAGGCGCATCACCAGTTCGACCAGGTCGAATTCCACCGCAAGGAGCTGCTGCCGTTCTACGACCAGCACCTCAAAGGCGTCGACAACCACTTCATGGACGAGGCGCCGGTTCGGCTGTTCGTCCGCGGCGCCGAGGCCTGGCGTGAGGAGCCGCAATGGCCGCTCGCGCGCGCAACCTACGTGCCGTTCTATTTGCGCAAGGGCCCCTCCGGCAGCGTCACCTCGCTCAACGACGGCGGGTTATCGAGCGAGCCGCCCGGGCCCGACGAAGCGGCGACCCGCTATGGCTATCCGGACTGGGAGTGGAAGAACGGCGTGGTGGCGACCGGGCCGGACGGACGGCCCGACCCGGTGCGGCGGGTATTGACTTTCACGTCGGCGCCCCTCGCTTCCGACCTCGAGGTGATCGGGCCGATCGCGCTTGAGCTCCACGCATCGTCGGACCAGATCGACACGCGCTTCATCGTCAAGCTCGCTGACCAGGCGCCGCAGGACGCCGCGGCCCGCCGAGGGGGCGCGCAGCCTGCCTTCACCAACGTTTCCAAGGGCTGGCTGCAGGCCTCGCATCGCGAGAAGGACGAAAAGCACACGACCGCATTGCGGCCGTTCTACACCCACGCCAATCCGCAGCCGCTCGTGCCCGGCGAAACCTACCGGTTCGACATCGAGGTGCTGCCGATCGCCTATCTGTTCAAGAAGGGCCATCACATCCGCCTGGAGATCGCCAACGGCGACTCGCCGCTCACCGACGCGATCTTCACCCATCCCTATCCGCCGACCGCGATCGGAACCGACACCATCCACCACGACCGCGCCCATCCCTCCCGCCTGCTGCTGCCGGTGGTGCCGCCGGGTTGACCACTTCCAGCCCAGCCCGCCGCAAGCGCCACAAGCGAGGAAGGAGCGCACGGAGGGTGCCGCACCCTTGCCGCTGTCGCTCACTGCGGCTCGAGGCCGGCAGCCTTGACCACCTGCTGGGCGCTCGCGCGATCCTTCCTGATATCTTCGGCGAATTGCTCCGGGGTGCTGATTGCCGGCACCAGGCTGCGAGCGGTGAGATGGCGCTCGCGGAATGCCGGATCGTTGACGATGCTCGCGACCTCTTTCGCGAGCTTGTCGACGATCGGCCTGGGCGTGCCGGCCGGCACGAACAGGCCGTACCAGCTGCGCGAAGGCGTGCCGGTATAGCCGGTCTCGGCGAGCGTCGGGACCTCGGGGAAGTTCGGCGACTTGATGTTGTTGACCATGACCAGCGGCGTCATCTTCCCGGCGCGAATCTGCCCGATGACATTGCCCTCGCCAATCAGGGCGATCGGAGTCGAGCCGCTGAGGACGGCGTTGACCGCCTCGCCGCCGCCCTTGAACGGCACGCGCACCCAGTCCGCGCCTTTCTGGCTCTTGAGCGTCTCCATGTAGAGGGCGAGCGGCACCGACGCCGTCAGGTAGCTGAGCGTGCCGGGCTTCGCCTTCGACAGAGCGATCAGCTCGTCGACGCTCTTGACCCTGAGTTGCGAGTTGACCACCAGGGTCTGGATCAGGTGATAGAGGTTGGTAACCGGCTGCAACCCCTTCTCCGGATCGAACGGCATATTCTTCGTGAGGAACTGGTTGTAGGCGACCGGCTCTGCGTTGAGGATGCAGACGGTGTAGCCGTCGGGAGCCGCCTCGGTGCAGGCGCGCGCGCCCAGGTTCTGCATGCCGCCGGGCCGGTTTTCCACCACGATCGGCTGGCCCCAGCGCTTGAGCATTTCGTCGCCGAGCGCCCGCATGAAGATGTCGCTGATCCCGCCCGCGCTGGTGGTGGTCAAGGCCCGGATCGGACGCGTGGGATAGTCCTGCGCGCGCGACGGCGTCGCGCTCGCCGTTGTCACGATCAATGCAATGATGGCGGCCAAGGTTTTCATGCTGTCCGGCTCCGATTGTCTCACTGCGGCTGCAAATGTGCATCCTCGACCACGCGGCGCGCCTCGGCGCGATCACGCGCGAGAAATTGCGCGAATTCCTCAGGCGTGTCGAGCACCGGCTCGAGTCCACGTGCAACGAGGTGCTTGTCGCGGAAGGATTTTTCGCCCGCGATCTGCCGGACATCGGCCGCGATCTTGGCGATCAAGGCGCCGGGCGTGCCCATAGGCGCATAGAGCGCGAAGTAGGAACGCGTCAGCGGGCCGCGATAGCCGATCTCGCGCAGCGTCGGAATTTCCGGGAACAGCGGCGAGCGCCGCTCGCTGTCGACGATGAGCCCGGTCATCGTGCCGCCTTGCAGATGCGGGATCAGGTTGCCGATGCCGAGGAAGGCGATCGGCGTGGCGCCGGAGAGCACGCCGTTGACGGCATCGCCGCCGCCTTTGAAAGGCACCCGCACGAGATCGGCGCCGGTGTCCCGGGCGAAGTTCTCCATGAACAAGGCAAGCGGGGCCGCGGGCGCCGAATAGCTCAGCGTACCGGGCCTAGCCTTGGACAGCGCCGCAAGCTCGGCGAGCGTTTTCACCTTGAGCGTGGAATTGACCACCAGCGCCTGCGTCAGGAAGAACAGGTTGGTCACCGGCGCGATGCTCTTCTCGGCGTCGAAGCCCGGATTTTTGTAGAGATACTGGTTATAGGTGACGACCTCGTTCGACATGATGCAGATGGTATAGCCGTCGGGCGGCGACTCGGCGCAGGCGCGCCCGCCGATATTCATGCCACCGCCGGCGCGGTTCTCGATCACGATCGGCTGGCCCCAGCGCTTGTTGAGTTCCTCGCCGACCGTGCGCATGAAGATGTCGCTGATACCGCCGGCAGCCGACGATGCGATCACCCGGATCGGCTTTGTCGGATAGTCCTGCGCAGCGGCCGGAGCGACCGGCGCGGCCAGCGACAGCGCCGCCCACAACCCGGCGAGACGATGCATGCGTCTCATTGACGGCGTCCTCCCCGGACCCGCGACTTTGCAAGTTGGCGTTGACAATGCAGCAGCGCGGAACGAGCGGCAAGGCGTCGCGATGACGCGACCGCGCGCGCGACGCCGAGCGCGCGGATGGTCAGCCGGCGGGCGCGGTCAGCAGGGCCTTTACCAGTCCGCCCGCCTTGCCGAAGTCCATCTGGCCGGCATGCGCCTGTTTGAGCGCCGCCATGACCTTGCCCATATCCTTGATGCCGGTCGCCCCTGTCGCTTTGATCGCATCGGCGATCGCCGCCTTGGCCTCCGCATCCGACATCTGCCGCGGGAGAAAAGTCCTGATGATCTCGATCTCGCCGCGTTCCTGCCCGGCGAGCTCGTCGCGGCCGGCTTTGTCGTAGATCTCCGCCGCTTCCTGACGCTGCTTGATCAGCTTCTGCAGCAGCGGCAGGAGGTCCGCGTCGGATAGCGCGGCCTTCTTGCCGGTTTCCGCCTCGATGTCGGCGTTCTTGATCGCCGCATTGACCAGGCGCAGCGTGGACACGCGGCGCTGGTCGCGCGCCTTCATCGCATTTTTCAAGGCGGTGTTGATCTCGTCGCGCAGCACGGCTATGGCCTTTCGCGAAAGTGCGGCGCCTGCGAGTCGAACCGTGAGGGTGGCCGCAGGGCCGCGTCAGATTTAGGCTTTCGATGAGCGAGAGACAACCGGCGGACATCGTTCCCGGCGCGTCGGCTGCGGCCGTCTGGCCCGAGCCGCGGGCGACCGCGCTGCTCGTGCTCGCCGACGGCACCGTGCTCGAAGGCGAGGGGCTTGGCGACACCGGGCATGCGGTCGGCGAGGTATGCTTCAACACCGCGATGACCGGGTATCAGGAGATCCTCACCGATCCGTCCTATGCCGGGCAGATCATCACCTTCACCTTTCCCCATATCGGCAATGTCGGCACCAACGAGGACGACACCGAGACCGTGAACATGGCGGCGACGCCGGGAGCGCGCGGCGTGGTGCTGCATTCCAGGATCACCAGGCCGTCGAGCTATCGGGCGACGCGCCACCTCGATCAATGGCTCAAGGCGCGCGGCATCATCGGGCTCTGCGGCATCGACACCCGCGCGCTGACCAGCCGCATCCGCACCGACGGCATGCCGAACGCGGTGATCGCGCACGATCCGTCGGGCCGGTTCGATATCCCTGCGCTCGCACGGCAGGCGCGGGAATGGCCGGGGCTCGTCGGCATGGACCTGGTGCCGACGGTGACGTCGGGCCAGCGCTTCACCTGGGATGAGACGCCCTGGCAATGGGGCAAGGGCTATGACCGCCAGCACGCCCCCGAGTTTCACGTGGTTGCCATCGACTACGGCATCAAGCGCAACATCCTGCGCCAACTCGCGGGCAACGGCTGCAAGGTGACGGTGGTGCCCGCGCAGACCTCGGCCGAGGACATCGCCGCGCTCGCGCCGGACGGCGTGTTCCTGTCCAACGGACCGGGCGACCCGGCCGCGACCGGCGAATATGCCGTGCCGGTCATCCGCGCGATCGTCGAGAGGGGGATCCCGACCTTCGGCATCTGCCTCGGCCACCAGATGCTCGGCATCGCGGTCGGGGCCCGGACGATGAAGATGCACCAGGGCCATCATGGCGCCAACCATCCGGTCAAGGACCTCGTCACCGGCAAAGTCGAGATCACCTCGATGAACCACGGGTTCGCCGTCGACCGCGCTACGCTGCCCGCCGACGCCGTGGAGACCCATGTGTCGCTGTTCGATGGCTCGAACTGCGGTATCGCGCTCAAGCACCGACCGGTGTTTTCGGTGCAGTACCACCCGGAGGCGTCACCCGGGCCGCGCGACAGCCATTATCTGTTCACGCGCTTCACCGAGATGATGCGTCGGCAGAAGTGATCCGACACATCGGTGTCAGGCGGCGCGCAAGATCTCGCGCACCTTCGGCCAGGGATCCGGCTCGTTGGCGTAGCGCGCCTGGTCGGCCGCCGTCACCCAGTCTTCCACCGCGGTCTTGAACGACGGTCGCGCGCGGATGCGCTCGTACCAGGCGGCGACCCCCGGCCGGGCATCCCACATGCGCGCGAGCTTGAGCTTGTCGAGGCGCCAGACGTAAGGCGTGGCGGCGGCGTCGGCGAGCGACCAGTTCGCACCGGCTATGAACGGGCCGTTCTGCATCGCCGCCTCGATCCAATCGAGCAGCTTCTCCTGGATGCGCAGCGCCGGCGCCACCGGTGCGGCGTCGAGCCCGCGCGCCACCACTTGGCGCTTGATCTCGGAGCGCGCGGGATCGGGCGCCTTGGCGAGTTCGGCCTCCATGTCTTCCGGCGTGAGCTTCGCCAGGCTGGCGCGGTTGGCGGTCGCAAACGTGATCGTCATGCACGATACGTGCACGTATTCGTCCATGAGCTTTTCCATCATACGCGCCTGCGCCCGCGCGCGAGGCGCCGCAGGCATCAGCGCGGCGCCGGGAAAGGCCTCGTCCACGTAATGCATGATCACCGTCGACTCGATCACGACCTTGCCGTCGTGGACGACCGTCGGGACCACCGCGTTAGGGTTGAGCTTGAGGTAGCCGGGATCGAACTGATCGCCGCGCAGCGTCATGAGCCGGCTCTCGAAATTGACGCCCTTCTCCGCCAAGGCCAACCGCGCTTTGATGGAGCAGACCGAAGTCCTGCCGTGGTAGAGGGTGAGCATCCTCTCCTCCCGTGCCTGCATGAACTTCATGCGCCTTGTCCGCGACCGATGCAACGGGCGCCGGGCCCTCGCAGCCAAGGAGCGAGCACTGGCAGGGCGCGGCCGTTGCCCTATAGTCCTCGCGCTGAATTGGGCGAGTGGGGACGGCCGATGGGCGACTGGATCGCCTTCTGGGATTCCGCGCATTCGATCTACGTCAACGAGCGCCATCGCGAGGTGCATTACCGCACCATCGCGCAGGACATTCGCGCCTATGTTTCGCCCGGCGCCGCGGTGCTCGACTACGGCTGCGGCGAGGCGCTGCGCGCGGATCTTGTTGCGGCTGCGGCGCAGCGGCTGATCCTGTGCGAGGCGGCGCCGCTGGTGCGCGCCAGGCTCGTCGACCGCTTCGCCGGCCATCCGAAGATCGAGGTGCGTAGTCCGGAGGAAGTCGCCGCACTGCCGGATCGGTCGCTCGACGTGGTGGTGCTGCATTCGGTCGCGCAATATCTCACGGCCCAAGAGTTCGAGCACTTGCTGGCCCTGTTCCGGCGCCTGCTGCGCGAGAACGGCGTGCTCATTCTCGGCGACGTCGTCCCGCAGCATGTATCCGCCGCGACCGACGCCTGGGCGCTCCTACGCTTTGCGGCAGCCAACGGCTTTCTCGGCGCCGCGCTCGTCGGGCTCGCGCGCACGCTCGCATCGGACTATTGGCGCCTGCGCTCCGATCTCGGCCTCACCCGCTACAACGAGGCTGCGCTGATCGAGAAGCTACGGCGCGCCGGGTTCTCGGCCCGCCGCGCGGGCTCCAATATCGGACACAATCGCGCGCGCATGACCTTCCTGGCCAGCCCAGCCTGAGACGCGGTATGCATTGGCGTGGCCGCCCGCGCGAGCGCTCGCCTAAGTCACCGCCGCGCCCACCGTGTCAGCCATCACGGCGCCACGGCTGCCAAGCGGCTTGTCCTGCCCAACCGTCGAATCCTGGGCGGTCTGGTGCTCGATCTCGGAATTGAGCTCGGCGCCGACGAGCACGACAATGCTCGACAGCCACATCCACATCATCAAGCCGACCACCGCGCCGAGCGCCCCATAGGTGGCGTTGTAGTTGGCGAAATTGGAGAGGTACCACGAGAACAGCGAGGACACCGCGAGCCAAGCCAGCGCGGCGAACACGCTGCCGATGCTGATCCAGCGCCACTTCACCCGACGACGGCTCGGCCCGTAGCGATAGAGCACGGAAAGCGCGAAGATGATCAGCAGGAACAGCACCGGCCACCGCAGATAGCGGACGAAGGGGTGGTCGAAGGTGACGCCGAACGCGGCCAGCAGCAGCGGAAACACCACCACGAGCGCGACCGCGAGGACCACGCCGGCGATGGCGCAGATGGTGAAGAACAACGAGACCAGGTTGAGCGCGACCAGGCCGCGCTTCTCGTTTTCATCGTAGATGACATTGAGGGCGTCGAAGATCGCTTTCATGCCGGCATTGGCGCTCCACAGCGCGATGGCGAGCCCCAGCAGAAATCCGAAGGTGAGGTTGCCGTCGCTCTTGGCCGCGATGCGGGTGATCTCGGTGCGCAGGATGTCGAGGACATTGGCTGGAACGATGTCGGCGGCGATCTCGAGGTGATTGCTGACGGTGGCCGGGTTGGCAAACAATGCATAGGAGGAGACGCCCGCCGCGATCGCCGGAAACAAGGCGAGCAACGAGTAGAACACCACCCCGGCGGCGAGCGCGAGCAGACGGTCATCCAGGATCTCCCGATAGGTACGCACCAGGATGTCCTTCCAGCCCGCCCACGGAATCTGCCGCGGCGCCCGCGCCCAACGGCCGCGCCCGATTTCGGCGGCGCGGCGCTCCTGCAGGATCAGCGGCTCCTGCGCCGGCGTCGCGCGCGGAGGCGGACGGGCAAAATCTGGCTGCTCGCGATCATCCCCGGGCTTGAGAACATAGATCACGCCGGCCGCCACCAGCACCGAGGCGGCGAACCAGGACACGAGGTTTTCAAGTCTGGGATTGCCGGCCATGCACGCTCAACCTGGATGGGGAGGCGGGAACGGTGATCAACGGCCGGGCACCCGGTCGGTTGCATGCCTCAGTTGCAGTAGCGCAAATAACGCGGGCCGCCCTTCCCTGCCCGCCGGTTCTGGTCTAAACAGCGCCCGCGCGCGGGGACGCAGCCTCTGCGCCAGCGAAGGACGCGCGGCAGCGCGCCCTTTTTTTGTGCGCGGGAACCCTCCCGCACGCCGCCGAGCAAGATGCCCAAACGGACTGACATCGCCTCGATCCTCATCATCGGCGCAGGCCCGATCGTGATCGGCCAAGCCTGCGAGTTCGATTATTCGGGGACGCAGGCCTGCAAGGCGCTCAAGGCCGAAGGCTATCGGATCGTGCTGGTCAATTCCAATCCCGCCACGATCATGACCGACCCCGACCTCGCCGACGCCACCTATATCGAGCCGATCACGCCGGAGATCGTCGCCAAGATCATCGAGCAGGAGCGGCGCGTGGCGCCCGGCGGCTTCGCCCTGCTGCCCACCATGGGCGGGCAGACCGCGCTCAACACGGCGCTCTCGCTCAACAAGATGGGCGTGCTCGAGCGCTTCGAGGTCGAGATGATCGGGGCGACCGCGCACGCGATCGACAAGGCTGAGGATCGCGAGCTGTTCCGGGAGGCGATGCAGCGCATCGGCCTGGAGACCCCCCGCTCCAAGCAGGTCAAGACCTTGATCCAAGCGCTTGAAGCGCTCGACGACATCGGCCTTCCCGCCATCATCCGTCCCTCGTTCACGCTGGGAGGGACCGGCGGCGGCATCGCCTACAACAAAGCCGAGTTCATCGACATCGTCGAGCGCGGCATCGATGCCTCGCCCACCAACGAGGTGCTGATCGAGGAATCGGTCCTGGGCTGGAAAGAATTCGAGATGGAGGTGGTGCGCGACAAGCGCGACAACTGCATCATCATCTGCTCGATCGAGAACCTCGATCCGATGGGGGTGCATACCGGCGATTCGATCACGATCGCGCCGGCGCTCACGCTCACCGACAAGGAATACCAGATCATGCGTGACGCCTCGATCGCGGTGCTGCGCGAGATCGGGGTCGAGACCGGCGGCTCCAACGTGCAGTTCGCGGTCAATCCCGCGGACGGGCGGCTGGTGATCATCGAGATGAATCCGCGGGTCTCGCGCTCCTCGGCGCTCGCCTCCAAGGCCACCGGGTTCCCGATCGCCAAAGTCGCGGCCAAGCTCGCGGTCGGCTACACGCTCGACGAGATCGCCAATGACATCACCGGGGGCGCTACCCCCGCGTCATTCGAGCCGACCATCGACTACGTGGTCACCAAGATTCCGCGCTTCGCATTCGAGAAATTTCCCGGCGCCGAGCCCACGCTGACCACCTCGATGAAGTCGGTCGGCGAGGCCATGGCGATCGGCCGCACCTTCCAGGAGAGCCTGCAGAAGGCGCTGCGCTCGCTCGAAAACGGCTTCACCGGCCTCGACGAGATCGCGATCGAAGGCCTCGGCCAGGGCGACGACAAGAACGCGGTGCGCGCCGCGCTCGGCACGCCGACGCCGGAGCGCGTGCTCAAGCTGGCGCAGGCCATGCGGCTCGGCTTCTCCGACCACGACATTCACGCCTCCTGCAAGATCGATCCCTGGTTCCTGGCGCAGATCCGCGAGCTGGTGGAGACCGAGGCCGAGGTGGCGGCCAAGGGCCTGCCGACCGGCGCCAACGCGCTGCGGCGGCTCAAGGCGATGGGCTTTTCCGACGCGCGGCTCGCCAAGCTCGTGGGAAGCTCGGTCGAGACGGTCACGCAGCGCCGACATGCTCTCGGCGTGCGCCCGGTATTCAAGCGCATCGACAGCTGCGCCGCCGAGTTCGCCTCGCCCACAGCGTACATGTACTCGAGCTACGAGGCGCCGTTTGCCGGCGCGCCGGTGTGCGAGGCCGCCCCCTCCGACGCCAAAAAGGTGGTCATCCTGGGGGGCGGGCCGAACCGCATCGGGCAGGGCATCGAGTTCGATTATTGCTGCTGCCACGCCGCATTCGCCCTCAAGGAGGCCGGCTACGAGACCATCATGGTCAACTGCAATCCGGAGACCGTCTCCACCGACTACGACACCTCCGATCGGCTGTATTTCGAGCCGCTGACCGCAGAGGATGTCCTCGAGCTCATCGAAACCGAACGCTCACGCGGGCAGCTGCACGGGGTCATCGTGCAGTTCGGCGGACAGACGCCGCTGAAGCTCGCCGCGGCGCTGGAGCAGGCCCAAATCCCAATTCTCGGGACCTCTCCCGACATGATCGACCTCGCCGAGGACCGCGACCGCTTCAAGAAGCTGCTCGACAAGCTCAAACTGCGCCAGCCCACCAGCGGCATCGCCACCAGCCCCGAGGAGGCGCGCGCGATCGCCGAGTCGGTCGGCTATCCCATCGTGATCAGGCCGTCCTACGTGCTGGGCGGGCGCGCCATGGAAATCGTGTTCGACGCCGCGCAGCTCGACCGCTACATCGCGCGGCTCGCCGGCGATCTCGACCGCCCGTCCGAGCTCGTGGTGTCGCAGAAGCGTCCGTTGCTGATCGACCGCTATCTCTCCGATGCCATCGAGGTTGACGTCGACTGCCTCGCCGACGGTAAGGACACGCTGGTCGCCGGCATCATGGAGCACATCGAGGAAGCCGGCATCCATTCCGGCGACAGCGCCTGCGCGCTGCCGCCGCATTCGCTAAGCCCGACCGCGCTCGCCGAGCTGGAGCGCCAGACGCGCGCGCTCGCCCTCGCGCTCGAGGTCGGCGGGCTGATGAACGTGCAATATGCCATCAAGGATGGCGAGATCTACGTGCTGGAGGTCAACCCGCGCGCCTCGCGTACCGTGCCCTTCGTCTCCAAGGTGATCGGGATTCCGGTAGCCAAGATCGCGGCCAGGATCATGGCCGGCGAGACGCTGGCCAGTTTCAAGCTCGCAGCCCCCAAGCTCGACCATATCGGGGTCAAAGAAGCGGTATTCCCGTTCGCCCGCTTTCCCGGCGTCGACACCGTGCTCGGACCGGAAATGAAATCGACCGGCGAGGTGATGGGCATCGACCGCAGCTTCGCGATCGCTTTCGCCAAAAGCCAGATCGGCGGGGGCTCGCGGCTGCCGCGCATGGGCACGGTCTTCGTATCGGTGCGGGACGCTGACAAGCCGCGCGTGCTGGGGACCGTTCGGCTCCTGGTTTCGCTCGGGTTCCGCATCATCGCCACCTCCGGAACCCAGCGCTACCTGGCCGAACAGGGGCTCCCGGCCAGCAAGATCAATAAAGTCCTGGAAGGCCGCCCGCACATCGTCGATGCCATCAAAAACGGCGAGGTTCAGCTCGTTTTCAACACGACCGAGGGGGCAACCGCACTAGCCGACAGCCGCCCGCTAAGACGGGCGGCCCTCTTGCATAAAGTGCCGTACTACACCACTCTTTCAGGGGCCGTCGCCGCGGCGCAGGGTATCAAAGCCTATCTCGGGGGCGACCTCGAGGTGCGTGCGCTGCAGAGCTATTTCGGCGGCAGGGCTGCATCCGGGAAACCGGGGCCAGCCGCCTGACGGTACGTGTTTGGACAAGGTTCGGGTCGCGTGGCCGGACGACACTTCGGCCCGCGATCGGAATTATTGTCTCTTGGCTGAAGTCGGAGGTTCGAAGGAACAGATGGAAAAGATCCCGATGACAGCGGAGGGCTACTTGGCGCTCGAGAACGAGCTCAAGCACCGCCAGCAGGTGGAGCGGCCGCGCATCATCCAGCTGATCACCGACGCGCGCACGCATGGAGACCTGTCGGAGAACGCCGAATACCACGCCGCGAAGGAGACGCAGTCGCACAACGAGGGGCGCATTGCCGAGCTCGAGGACAAGCTCGCGCGCGCCGAGGTGATCGACGTCTCGAAGCTGTCGGGTGACACCATCAAGTTCGGCGCGACCGTGACGCTGGTCGACGAGGATACCGAGAAGAGGCAGGTCTGGCAGATCGTCGGCGAGCCCGAGGCCGACGCCAAGAAAGGCAAGATCTCGATCACCTCGCCGCTTGCGCGCGCGCTCATCGGCAAGGCCAAGGGCACCAGCGTCGAGGTGGTGACGCCGAGCGGCGCCAAGGCCTACGAGGTCAAGAAGATCGAGTGGCGCTGATACAGTCCCAATCCGGTTGATCCGACTCCAGCCGTTGCCGTGCCGGCGCTGTTGCGCGGGCACGCCGTCGCACGGACGCACGCGGAGGGCGCGATGAAGTTCGGTGTGTTCGATCACCTGGACGATGCCGGCGTGCCGCTCAAGCAGCTCTATGCCGATCGGCTCGCGCTGATCGAAGCTTACGATCGCAGCGGCATTTACGGCTATCACCTCGCCGAGCACCATTCGACGCCGCTGGGCTGCGCTCCCTCCCCCGGCCTGTTCCTGGCGGCGGTGGCTCAGCGCACCGCCACGTTGCGGTTCGGGCCGCTCGTCTATCTGCTGCCGTTCTATCATCCGCTGCGCCTGATCGAGGAAATCTGCATGCTCGATCAGCTGAGCGGCGGGCGTTTTCAGCTCGGCGTCGGCCGCGGGGTGTCGCCGTTCGAGACGCGCGCCTATGGGCTCGATTTCGCGGCGACCAGCGGGATCTATCACGAGGCTTTCGAACTGATTCTGCGCGGCCTCGCCGCGGACGAGCTGACATTCGAGGGCAAGCATTATCAGTTTCGCAACGTTCCGATGATCCTGCGCCCGCTGCAGCGTCCGCATCCGCCGCTGTGGTACGGCACGACGATCGCGGAGAACGCGGATTGGCCGGCGACAAACGACGTCAATATCGTGACCATCGCGTTGCGTCCGACGGTGCGCACCATCACCGATCGCTATCGCGCGGCGCGCATGCAGCTCGGCAAGGACCCCAACCAGACGCCGCTCGTGGGCGTGGCTCGCCACGTGGTGGTGGCGGGCACCGATCGGGAGGCGCTCGCGATCGCGCGGCGCGCCTATCCGCGCTGGCGCGACAATTTCCGCTGGCTGTTCGCGCGCCACGGCGCCGAGCCGCGGATCGGGACGCTCTATCCGCCAAGCTTCGATGAGCTGATGGCGATCGACAACGGCGTCGCCGGGTCGCCCGCCACCGTCCGCGACTTCTTGGCAGCGGAGCTCAAGGCGACCGGCTGCAATTACCTGCTGGCGTGGCTGTGCTTCGGCGACATGACGCTCGCCGAATCGCTCGCCTCGCTCGAGCTGTTCGCGCGCGAGGTGATGCCGGCCTTCGCTGGCGGCCGCGCGGACGCGGCGGAATGATCGTCACCTACTTCAGCGGTCGCGTTCGCACCGTCCGGCACGGCCAGTCAGCCCATCGGCACGATCGCGGCATCCTTGGAATTACGCAGCGTCAACGCAGTCTTGACGTTACGCACATTGGGAGCGGCGGTGAGCTCGGCGACGAAGGCCTGGAAGGTCTTCAGGTCGGGGGCCACGCACTTGAGAATGAAGTCGATCTCGCCTGAGAGCATCCAGCATTCGCGCACCAGCGGCTGGGCGCGGACAAAATCCTCGAATCGCTTGAGGTCGGCATCGGCTTGGCTGCTCAGATGCACCAGGGCGAAGACGGTGACCTCGTAGCCCAGCAGCTTCTCGTCGAGCAAGGCGCGATAGCCCTTGATGTAGCCGGCCTGCTCGAGCGCACGTACCCGCCGCAAGCAAGGCGGGGCCGAGATGCCGACGCGGCGGGCCAGCTCCACATTGGTGATGCGGCCGTCGTCCTGCAGCTCTTCGAGAATCCGTCGGTCGATCGCATCGAGACGGGTGGGCACGCGACGCTCCGGAGGGCTCGGTTATCCGCCCGCGCATTATTAGCGAGGTCGGCCACCCCACGAAAGATTATTGCCCGAACCCCGCGGCTTGAGCCCCACCAAGGGCCCGCGCCTGTGGCCTCGCGATCTGCGTATCTTGCATAGCTGCCAGGAAGCCATAGATTGTGCAGAGCAAACGGCGGAGGCGCGGCTCAGGGGGCCAGCTCTGGATCAGACCGGCACAGTTGGGCTTACGCCGGACGCAGCCGCCTGCAGGGGAGTGACGATGGCCAAGCCACGCCGCGCCAAGGTCGTCATCATCGGGTCTGGGCCGGCTGGTTATACCGCCGCCATCTATGCCGCCCGCGCCATGCTCGATCCGGTCTTGATCGAGGGTATCCAGCCCGGCGGGCAGCTCACCATCACGACCGACGTGGAGAACTATCCCGGCTTTGCCGACGTCATCCAGGGCCCCTGGCTGATGGAGCAGATGCAACGGCAAGCCGAGCATGTCGGTGCCCGCATCGTTGCCGACCACGTCAACAAGGTGGACCTCGCGGCCCGGCCGTTCAAACTCGAATGCGATTCCGGCGACGGCTATCTCGCCGACAGCGTGATCATCGCCACCGGCGCGCAGGCACGCTGGCTCGAGTTGCCTTCCGAACAAAAGTTCAAGGGCTACGGCGTCTCGGCCTGCGCCACCTGCGACGGCTTCTTCTACCGCGGCAAGGACGTGATCGTGGTCGGAGGCGGCAATACCGCGGTCGAGGAGGCGCTGTTTCTCACCAATTTTGCCGCGCGGGTCACGGTCGTGCACCGGCGCGAGAGCTTCCGCGCCGAGAAGATCCTGCAGGACCGGTTGTTCAAAAACCCGAAGATCTCGGTGGTCTGGGACACCGTACTGGAGGAGGTGGTCGGCAGCGAGAACCCGCTCAAGGTCAAAGGTGTCGTTCTGCGCAACGTCAGGACCGGTGCCTTGAGCGAGCGCTCCACCGACGGCGTGTTCATCGCCATCGGCCACACCCCGGCCTCCGAGCTGTTCGCGGGGCAAGTCGAGATGAAGTCCTCGGGCTACATCAAGACCGCGCCGTTCTCGACTGCGACCTCGGTGCCGGGCGTGTTCGCCGCCGGCGACGTGACCGACGACGTCTACCGCCAGGCAGTCACCGCCGCCGGCCAAGGCTGCATGGCCGCGCTCGAGGCTGAACGCTTCCTGGCCGCCCAGGGCGAGGCGGAGCCGGCCGTGGCGGCGGAGTGAGAGCGAGCGCGCCGCCATGAGCATGGACTGGGACAAGCTCAAGGTTTTCCACGCCGCCGCCGAGGCCGGCAGCTTCACCCATGCCGGCGAGCAGCTCGGGCTCTCGCAGTCGGCGGTGTCGCGGCAGGTGTCGGCACTCGAGCAGGAGCTCGGGGTGTCGCTGTTTCACCGCCACGCCCGCGGACTCATTCTTACCGAGCAGGGCGAGCTTCTGCATCACACGGCCCACGACGTGTTCATGAAGCTCGAGGCCGCGCGCGCGAAATTGACCGACAGCAAGGAGCGGCCGAACGGGGAACTCAGGGTGCAGACGACGCCAGGCATCGGCGTGCATTGGCTCACGCCGCGGCTCGGTGAGTTCATCGACCTCTATCCCGACATCCGCGTGACGCTGATTACGACCGACGAGGAACTCGATCTCGCGATGCGCGAGGCGGATGTCGCGATTCGCCTGCGCCTGCCGACCCAGCCCGACCTGATCCAGCGCAAGCTGTTCTCGGTGCGCTTTCACGCCTATGCGTCGCCGGAATACGTCAAGCGATTCGGCACGCCGCGCGCCCTCGACGACCTCGACAACCATCGCCTCCTGCTGCTCGGTGGCACGACGGTGCCGCACCATTTCGAGAATCGGCGCTGGCTGATCGAGGTCGGGCGCAATGGCAAGGGTCCGCGCGAAGCGGCGCTGACCATCAACAACGTGCTCGGCGTCATGCGCGCCTGCCAGCGTGGCATCGGCATTGCGCTGCTGCCGGACTATCTGGTGGAGGAGAACGGCGGACTGGTGCAGCTGTTCGGCGACTCCGACCGGATCGCGCTCGACGCCTATTTCGTCTATCCGGAAGAGCTCAAGTCGGTCGCGCGTGTACAGGTATTCCGCGACTTCCTGGTCGCGAAGGCGCAGCGCTGGCATTTCTGAGGGGCCCCCGGTCCGCGCCGGGCAATACGCGCCCAACGTTCATAAACGACCGTCGCACCCGCATGGCTGGCATGCGGCCCTTTGTGTTGTCTGGGGAAATCGGGCTCAGCATACTGCACGACACTGACGGCAGTCGGTTGCCCATCCTCCCAGATTGCAGTCGTCGCGCTGTCAGCTGTTCCCCTCTGGAAGGTGATTGTCGGCCCCGCGCCGGCAAACTGCAAACCGGGCCCGCAAGGGTCCGGTTTTCTTTTGCTGGGCGTTGGGCAGCGTCCCCCACTGAATGTCCGCCGCCAGCATTGCGTACGGCGCGCTTGCGTGCCCGGGCCATCCGATTTAGGCTAATTGCGGTTTGGTTGACACGAACGCTAAGGGAAACGCCAATGGCCTGGACGACCCCGACCCTCGTTGAGATCTGCGTCGGCCTCGAGATCAACGGCTACCTGCCGGCCGAGTTCTGATACCGACGCCCGCGCGTCGGTCCTGAATGGGGCGCCTCACCGCCATCGTGCTCGGCGCGGCGGCGGGAGGAGGATTTCCGCAGTGGAACTGTCGCTGCCCGACCTGCCGTCTGGCATGGGGCGGGGATCCGCGCGTGCGGCCGCGCACGCAAGCCAGCCTTGCGGTTAGCGCGGATGGGGAAAACTGGCTGCTGATCAACGCGTCGCCCGATCTGCCGCAACAGCTTCGGCAGTCGAAGGCGCTGCACCCGCGCGCCGCCATACGTGGAAGTCCCATCAAGGCGGTGGTGCTCACAGGTGCCGAGATCGACCAGGTCGCGGGCCTGCTGAGCCTGCGCGAGCGCGAGGCGTTCGAGCTTTACGCGACCGCGATCACGCTCGCTGCGCTCGCGGACAACCCGATATTCTCCGTGTTGGCGTCGGACCTCGTGAAGCGGAACGCGGTGGTTCCGGGCGCACCATTGATGCTGGCGGGCGGGCTGCAGGCGGAGCTGTTCCTCGTTCCGGGAAAAGCGCCCCTCTATCTGGAAGGCGAGAACCCGGAAACCGCGGTCGAGACCCCCGCCAATGTCGGGGTCGAGCTCGCAGGCAACGGGGCGCATCTGAGCTTCATTCCCGGCGCCGCCGCGATCACGCCCGCCATGCGGACGCGGCTTGCGCGCGCCGACGTCATCCTCTTCGACGGCACACTTTTTCGCGATGACGAGATGATCGCCACCGGGACCGGCAGCAAGACCGGCCGCCGGATGGGGCATATGCCGATCGCCGGCCCCAACGGCTCGATGCGCGCGCTGACGGATATTGCCGGCCGGCGCCTCTACGTGCACATCAACAATACCAATCCGATCCTGATCGCCGGCTCGCTGGAACGCTGCGAAGTCGAGCGCGCGGGCTGGGAGATCGCAGAGGACGGCATGGAGATCGTAGTGTGAAGCTCATGGCGCCGCAGGAACTCGAGGCGCAGCTTCGCGACATCGGCGCGCGGCGCTACCACCGCCTGCATCCGTTCCACGCGCTGCTGCACGGCGGCAAATGCACGAAGGGGCAGGTCCAGGCCTGGGCGCTCAACCGCTACTACTATCAGGCGATGATCCCGGTGAAGGATGCCAGCCTGATCGCGCGCTGCGACGATCCTGCCCTGCGGCGCGAGTGGCGCAGCCGGCTCGTAGACCACGACGGCAGCGCCGAGGGTGACGGCGGGATCGCACGCTGGCTCAAGCTCACTGACGGGCTCGGGCTCGGCCGCGATTACGTCATGTCGCTGGCAGGGCTGCTGCCGGCAACGCGATTTGCCGTGGAGGCTTATGTCCACTTTGTGCACGAGAAGACCCTGCTCGAGGCGATCGCTTCCTCGCTCACGGAGCTGTTCTCGCCTCAAATCATCAGCGAGCGGCTCGACGGCATGCTCAAGGGCTACGACTTCGTCAGCGCCGATACGCTTGCCTACTTCTCGCAGCGTCCTCCCCTCGCGCGGCGCGATTCCGAATTCGCGCTCGATTACGTCAAGCGCCACGCCCAGACGCCGGAGGCACAACAGGCGGTGCTGGCTGCGCTCGAGTTCAAGTGCGACGTCCTGTGGGCCATGCTGGATGCGCTCTATCATGCCTATGTCGCGCCCAAGCACGTGCCGCCCGGCGCCTTCGTGCCCAAGGACTAGCGATGCGTCATTCGCGCTGCGTCGCATCCCGAGGCAAACGCCCGCGAAGCTCCAGGAAAGGGAGGCCGGCATGAGCGATCCCGGTCCCGCCATCGCCGCCGATGCGCGTCCGCGCCTGTCGCGAGGCGTGCGGCTCGTACACAACGAGGCACAGGGCGGCTGGGTGCTGCTTGCGCCTGAGCGGGTATTCAAAGCCGACCAGATCGCGGTCGAGATCATAAAGCGCTGCACTGGCGAAACGACCTTTGGGGAGATCGTGGACGACCTCGCCAAGACCTATGCCGCGCCGCGCGAAAGAATCCTGGCCGACGTGAGCGCGCTGCTGCGCGGCTTGGCTGACAAGAAGCTCTTGGAATTGTGACCGAGGCTGCGGCCCGGCCCCACGCCAGTCAAAAGTCGATCTTGTCCTGGATCGCCGCAATGCCGGCTTTGGCGCAGGCTTCGTCGGCGTCGCCACCGGGCGCCCCCGACACTCCGATCGCGCCCAGCAGCGAGCCGCCGGCCTCGACCACGACGCCGCCGCCAAGGATGACCACCCCGGGCAGGTCACGAACGCCCGCCTGCGGCGTTCCCGGCCGGGTCGAGTCGATGAGATCAGTCGTGTTGGTGCGAAAGCTGATCGCGGTCCACGCCTTGCCGGTCGCAGTCGGGGCCGTGTGCGGGCCCGCAAAGCGGTCACGCAGGACGACTTGCGTCACGCCGAAACGGTCAACCACCGCAACGGCTACCTGGTAGCCGTGCTGGCGACAGTCAGCGAGCGCGGCGCGGGCAAGGTCGAGCGCAATTTCCGGGCTCAGGCTCTTGTAGGTGACGACCGCGTCTAGCGCGTGCGCCGGCGCGCAGGCCACAAACGCGGCGACTGGCATTGCGGTCAGGGCTCTTGCGATCATGGTTTTGACACTCTGCGACAATTCGACCACACGCGCTTTGATCCAACGCAAATTCGCGTGGACATAGCGCCGAGCGCGGCCCTCGTGCCGCCAGTCTAGCACGCAAGGCAGCTCGCGTTCAGCGACGTCGAGGGCGACGCCTCCCCGAGACGCGCACTCCGCCGCGCCAACAAGCTTGACGGGGGAGAAGGTCCTGAAACAATGCCCGGCCAACAAACAAGTCGTGGGAGGATTCCTGTGGTGGGGATGAGGATCAGGAAAGACGTCGCGCGTCAGCATCGCCCGGGCCGCAAGCGACGCGCTCTATGCATCGCCGGCTGCTTGTCGACAGCCATCGGCGCACCGGCCTCGGCGCAACCCGATTATCCTAATCACCCCGTGCAGCTGATCGTTCCTTACGGGGCCGGAGGTATTGCCGATGTCGGCATGCGGATCCTGGCAGACAGGCTCGCCGGCCGGCTGAAGCAGCAATTCGTGGTCGAGAACCGCCCTGGCGCCGGCGGAATTGTCGCGGCGAAGGCCGGCGCTGCGGCCGCGCCCGACGGCTACACCGTATTGATGACCGGCAACAACAACGCCATCAGCGCGGCACTGTTCAGATCGCTGCCTTACAACATCCTCAGCGACTTCGCCTCCACGTCAACCGTCTCCTTCTTCGACCTGCTGATCGTGGCGAGGGCGGGATCGCCCCTGAAATCCGTGCAGGACCTCATCGCGACCGCGCGCGCGAGGCCCGGGAAACTCAACATCGGAACCATCAATCCCGGCAGCACTCAGAACCTCGCCGCCGAGCTGTTCAAGAGCACGGCCGATATCAAGGCGACGATCATTCCCTTCCGAACGTCGCCCGACATGGCCGCCGCGCTGCTGCGCGGCGACCTCGACGTCGCCTTCGAGTTCTACGCGGCGATCCAAGGGCAGATCGCCGACAACAAGGTCGTTGCGCTGGCTTCCACTGGGCCAAGACGCACGCCCTATCTGCCCGCCGTTCCGACGGTTCAGGAAAGCGGCATCAAAGACTTCGAGGTCGCGAGCTGGAACGGGATCTCCGTACCGGCCGCCACCCCAGCGGCGGTCATCCGCGTCCTTACCCAGGCGATCAACGACGTCCTGCCGAATCCTGATGTCCAGGAGAAGGCAAGCAAGCTTGGCATGGAGATGCGCGGCAGTACGCCGGAGGCAATGACCGCGCGCATGAAGAGCGACATCGCCAAATGGCAGGCGGTGATCGAGAAGGCCGGCATCCCCAAGCATGACTGACAAGGCGTCCTGGCGACGCGGCAATTGCAACGGCGCCGAGGCCTGACGCGGGTTTGCGCGGCGCAATTGCTGTTTTCGCGCCTGCGCGTCGGCGGCCTTGCCCGGGACACTTCGTTGCCTATTGCCCTGCTCGGACGCAAACTGCTGCACGGCCGAGCATCGGCGAATTTTTCGGAGCGAACGGACGATGGGCTTCATGGACATGCGGCAGTGGATGGCCGTTCTCGAGAAAGCGGGGGAACTGCGGCGGATCAGCGCCGAGGTCGACTGGAACCGCGAGATCGGGGCCATTGCCAGGCGCGTGCTCGAGAAGAAGGGCCCTGCCCTGCTGTTCGAGAATATCAAGGACTACCGCAACGGCCGTTGCACCAAGCTGTTCGTGAGCGGTCTCGGCGCCCGCTCGCGCCTGGCGCTGGCCCTCGGTTTCCCGCGCGATGCCGCTAATCGCGATCTGGTTCAGCACGTGATGAAGAAAAACCGCGACACGATTGCGCCAGTCATCGTGGACAGCGGGCCCGTGAAGGATGTCATCATCAGCGGGGACGCCATCGATCAAACCGAGTTTCCGGTGCCCAAGTGGCATTTTCTCGAAGGCGGGCGCTACATCCATACATTCTCGTGCATCGCGACCAGAGACCCGGAAACGCGCTTGATGAATGTGGGGATCTACCGCGGGATGATCGGGCGCAAGAACACGGCGCCGTTCCTGCTGATCAAGGGCGGCCAACACTGGGGGGCGCATTTCGTGAAATGGGCCGCCCGTAAAGAGCCGATGCCGGTCGCATGCGTGATCGGCTGGGACCCGATCATGCCGTTCCTGGCGGGATCGCCGGTCTCGCCCGGGGTATGCGAGTGGGACGTGATGGGCGCTTACCGCGGGGAGCCGGCGCAGCTGGTACGCTGCGAGACGGTGGATCTCGAGGTTCCGGCAAGGGCGGAAATCGTCGTGGAGGGCTACATCAGCGACGATCCGGCAACCTACGAGAGCGAAGGGCCATTCGGCGAGTTCACCGGCTATGTGTCGGACCTCCCCACCCCGCGTCCGAGCATGAAGGTAACCTGCATCACGCACCGCCACGACCCGATCTTCCGCGGGTCGCTCGAGGGCACGCTGCCGGGCTCCTACAGCGAGAACAGCGTGATGTCCTCGGTGCAGCGGGCCGCCATCGCCTGGAACATACTCAACGGCGCCGGTATCCCGGGTATCCTCGATGTCTACGCGCCACCCATCACCAATGGCGTCAATATCCGCGTCCAGATCAAAAAACACTACCAGGGCCAGCCCAAGCAGATCGCGGCGGCGCTGTGGGGCAACAGCGCCGCCCAGTATCGCTACAAGCACGTGATGGTAGTGGAGGAGGACATCAATCCCGCCGAGGACGAACAGGTGGAATGGGCGCTCGCGCATCGCGTGAATGCGGGGGAAGGCGGCGTGGTGATCTTCCCCGGGATTTTCGGCTCGCCCATCGATCCGAGCACGCCGATGGAGGATCGCGACGTGGCGCAGCTCGGCACCGGGCTTTGGAACCGGATGTTGATCGATGCCACCCGCTCTTGGAAAAATCCACGTCGTCCGCAATGGGCAGGCGAGCGCTTTCCGCCCACCGTGCGGCCCTCGCCGGAAGACGAGGCGCGCGTGAACGCCCGCTGGGCGGAATACGGTCTGCTCGATTTGTGACAGGCCGGCACCCCGGCGCCCGATGATCGTCGCATGCGATCGGCCAAGCCCCGCCTCTCGGACCCTTGGAGGGCGTGGACTTGCCGCGGGCGTGCGCGGGCCTACATTGCGGAAAGCCGAGGGCGCGGGTGCTGGAGCCCGGCTCGCCGTTGGCGGCTGCATCGCGCCGCCAATGGGCTGCGGCAATGACGAATTCAAGGGCTGGTGGCGAGAAAGGGTCGCCTGACGTGGCATCGCTCAACCCAGCCGCACTGCACAAGCCGCTCGGCCTGCTCGCCGAGCTGACCCATCGCTGTCCGCTCGGCTGCCCATACTGCTCCAACCCGCTCGCCCTCGATTCCCGGCTAGACGAGCTCGATACCGGGACCTGGGTGCGCGTTTTTGGCGAAGCGGCGGCGCTCGGGGTCTTGCAGGTGCACCTATCGGGCGGCGAGCCCGGCGCGCGGCGCGACCTGGTCGACATCACCGCCGGCGCGCACGGCGCCGGGCTCTACACCAATCTCATCACGTCGGCGGTGGGCGTCACCGAGCGCACCCTCGGCGCGCTCGCCGCGGCCGGCCTCGACCACGTGCAGATCTCGATCCAGGACAGCGAGCCGTCCTCCGCCGATCACATCGCCGGCTATGCCGGCGCGTTCGCCAGAAAGCGCGCGCTCGCCGGCGAGGTGGTGCGGCTCGGGCTGCCGTTGACCGTGAATGCGGTCATGCATCGCGCCAATATCGACCGGATCGGCGAGATGGTCGATCTCGCTTTGTCGCTCGGCGCCGCTCGCGTCGAGATCGCGCACGTCCAGTACTACGGTTGGGCGCTCAAGAACCGCGCCATGCTCATGCCGACCCGCGAGCAGGTCGAGCGCGCGGCGGCCGCGGTGGAGGATTTGCGCGCGCGCCACCACGGCCGCATCGTCATCGATGCCGTGGTGCCGGACTACTACGCGCGCTATCCCAAGCCCTGCGTGGGCGGCTGGGGCCGGCGTTCGCTCAACGTCACGCCCGCGGGCAAGGTGCTGCCCTGCCACGCCGCGGAATCCATACCTGGACTCGAGTTCTGGAACGTGCGCGAGCACTCGCTCGCCGACATCTGGGCGAACTCGCCGGCCTTCAATGCCTTCCGGGGCACCACCTGGATGAAGGCGCCATGCGCGAGCTGCCCGCGTCGCGAGCAGGACTTCGGCGGCTGCCGCTGCCAGGCCTTCGCGCTCACCGGCAATGCCGCAGCCACCGACCCGGTCTGCCAGCTCGCGCCCGATCACGCGCGGGTCGCCGAGCTCGCCGCGATCCGCGTCGACGCGCCCTACGTCTATCGGCGCATGTGACGCTCCATTGAACCGGCGCGCGACCGCCGACGCGCGCGACCGCCGGATGCTGGATGGCCTTGGCAGTGCGCAGCTATGCTCGCGCGCTCGCGGCGCGCGAGCTCACACGATGCGACCGCCGAAAACCGATTGCGTGCGGGGGGCAAAATGTCGGACACTCCTCGCAGGGAAGCTGACACGGCGTTAAAACGCCGGCCGGCCGACAGGGATCGGGCTTTCGCACTAGGGAGGATCACCATGACCTACTCGTCGCGACGGCATAGCCTCGCGCTTGCTGGAACTCTCGGCATCCTGCTGATGGCGCCTTGGCCGGCGACCGCACAGCAGCAGCAGCCGGCTCCACTTCCGCCCGGCTCGCCGCTGATCGGCCGCCCCGACACGCCCGGCGCCCAGAAGCTCGCGCCGGTGCCGGCGCCGCCGCTCGCGGCCGCCGCCGACAAGCTGCCACTCGACAAGCTCAAGGCGCCGAAGGGCTTCAAGGTCGAAGTCTACGCCAGCGGCATGCCCAACGCGCGCTCGCTCGCGCTCGGTGACAAAGGCACCGTTTTCGTCGGCTCGCGGCTGCAGGACAAGGTCTATGCCATCGTCGACAAAGGCGGCAAGCGCGAGGTGAAGATTCTCGCCTCGGGCCTTTACCGGCCGAACGGCGTCGCCTTCAAGAACGGCACGCTCTACATCATGGAGCTGTCCCAGCTCTCGAAGATCGACAATGTCGAGGACAAGCTCGACAACCCGCCGAAGCCGACGGTTATCCTCGACGGCCTGCCGAAGGACGAGGCGCACGGCTGGAAATATCTGGCGATCGGGCCGGACAACAAGCTCTATTTCGAGATCGGGCAACCCTGCAACGACTGCATGCCGCCCGAGGGCTACGGCACCATGCGCCGCGTCAATCTCGACGGCAGCGGCATGGAGACGATCGCCAAGGGTATCCGCAACACGGTTGGCTTCGACTGGCACCCGGTCTCGAAGGAGATGTACTTCACCGACAACGGCCGCGACTGGCTGTCGGAGGACCTTCCCAACGACGAACTCAACCGCATGACCAAGGTGGGCCAGCATTTCGGATCGCCCTATTGCTACCAGGGCAATCTGCCGGATCAGGAGTTCGGCTGGGGCCACAAGTGCGACGAGTTCACGCCGCCGATCGCGCTGATGGGACCACACTCGGCCTCGCTCGGCCTCAAGTTCTACACTGGTAACTCGTTCCCCGCGAAGTACCGCAACCAGCTCCTGGTCGCGCGTCACGGCTCGTGGAACAAGAGCAACAAGGTCGGCGGCGACGTCGTCCTCGTCAACATCAAGCGCGACGGCAGCGCGGGCGCGATCGAGCCGTTCGTCACGGGCTTTCTCGACAACAACAATTATATCGGGCGGCCGGTCGACGTGCTGGTCATGAAGGACGGGTCGGTGCTGATCTCCGATGACTGGAACGGCGCAGTCTGGCGCGTGAGCTACGGCAACTCCCGCAGCGCCGGACGCTGAGAACTGTCAGCTCGGGGGCGGTCCGCCGCCCCCGACTTCGCTTGTTCTCGGCGCCGCGTTTTCCCGGAGAATGACATGCGCAGCGTTGCCGTCGCGGCCATGCTCGCCGGCTTGGCTGCGACCTCGCTCAACGCGCAATCGCTCGAGGAGCGGCTGCCGACCTGCTTCGCCTGCCACGGCGAGGGGGGGACCTCCCAGCTTCCGGACACCCCCTCGCTCGGCGCCCAGACCGCGTTCTACAGCATGGTCCAGCTGCTCATGTTCCGCGACAAGCTGCGCGTGACCGAGCCGATGAACGAGATGGCGAAAGGGCTCAGCGACGACGATCTGCGCAAGGCCGGAGAGATCATCTCGAAGCTACCGCCCCCGCAGCCGGCCGCCGACAATCCCGACCCGGTGCGCATGGAGCGCGCGCGTGCGCTCGCCGTGCAGAACCGCTGCAATTTCTGCCACCAATCGAACTATCAGGGTCTCGACAACGTGCCGCGAATCGCCGGCCAGCGCGAAGACTACCTGCTCAAGGCGCTGCGCGGCTACAAGGACAATTCGCGACGCGGTTACGACGCGCAGATGTCGGAAGTCGTCTACGGAATGAAGGACGAGGATTTCGTCGACCTCGCCTATTTCCTCGCGCGACAGAAATAATGCGTGCACGAGCGCGACACCCTCCACACTCGCCCGACCAACAATGCCGCCGGATAGGGGCGCCACCATGACCGCGCAAGATAGGCAAGGACCCGATCAGCCGCGGCAGGATGCAGCGCACCGGCCGGCGCCGGAATCGCGCGCGGCACAAATCATCAGCACCGGCGGCACCGCCTCGCTCCATCTCTCGCTCGCGGTCTGCGACTATGAGCACGTGCGCGAGATCGCGCAGGGCTTGGTCCGGGCCGACGGCATCACGCTCACGACGCTGATCTTTCCCTCGATCGAAGAGATCACGTTCCGGTTCACGCGCGGGCTCGAATGGGACGTCTCCGAGCTGTCGTTCGGCAAGTACATCTCGCTCGCCTCGCAAGGCACCGCGCCGATGATCGCGATTCCGGTCTTTCCCTCACGGGTGCACCGTCATTCCGCGATCTATGTGCGTACCGATCGCGGTATCAGAAGCCCGAAGGACCTCGAGGGCCGCACCGTCGGCATTCCGGAATGGGCACAGACCGCGGGCGTCTATGTGCGCGGGTTCCTCACGGAGGAATACGGCGTCGACCTCTGCAAGATCCGATGGCTGCAGGCCGGGGTCAACGAGCCGGGGCGTGCGGAGAAAGTCGAGCTCAAGCTCCCTGCCGGCATTGACTATCGGGCGCGCCCCGAAGCGAGCCTCTCGGCCATGCTTACGAGCGGCGAGATCGACGCCGCGATCTCAGCGCGCGCGCCGGACGCATTCGTGCCCGGCGGGACGGTGGCCCGGCTCTTTCCCGACTACCGCGCCGAGGAGGAGCGCTTTTACGACAAGACCGCCATCTTTCCGATCATGCACCTCATCACGATCCGCCGCGCGGTGTTCGAGCAGCATCCCTGGATCGCGATGAACCTCTACAAGATGTTCGACACGGCCAAGCGCCGTTGCTTCGACCGGTTGGCCGATTTCACCTGCGCGCGCGTCCCGCTTCCCTGGGCGGCTGCGATCGCCGACGAGATCGCCACGCGCTTTGGCCCCGATCCCTACCCCTACGGCATCGAGGCGAGCGGTCCAACGCTCGAGGCGTTCTGCCGCTACGCCCACGACCAGGGCGTGACCCACCGCCGGATGAGCGTCGACGAGCTCTTTCCGCGCGAGGTGCGCGCCACGGCACGGGTGTGAGCGGCGCGGCGTCACGACCGCAGCTCGTTCCGATCAAGCGGGGGTCACGGGCCAGTTTTCGGAGCCGGGTTCGGCCGGCCATGCGTGCCGTCATTCGGGGCAGCGCTGGTAAATCCTTCCGCGTCACCCGCTCACTCGGCTACGCGCACCAGCATCTTGCCGAAGTTCTTGCCCTGCAGCATGCCCAGAAACGACGCGGGCGCCTGCTCCAGGCCGTCGACCACGTCCTCGCGATACTTGACGCGGCCGGCACGTACCCACTCGGCGACCTCGCGCAAAAAATCCGCTTGCTTTGCGGCAAAGTCCGTGACGATGAAGCCGCGGACGAGCAGGCGCTTGCGCAACACGGAGAACATGTCGGGGCCAGGCATCGGTGTGACTGCATTGTACTGCGCGATGAGCCCGCACACGGGAATGCGGGCAAAATCGTTGAGCAACGGCCACACCGTCTGCTGCACGCTGCCGCCGACATTCTCGAAATAGATGTCGATGCCTCGGGGACAGGCGGCTTCGAGCTGCGCTGCAAAATCCGGCGAGCGATGATCGACGCAAGCATCGAAGCCGAGCCCGCGGACTACGAAGCGGCACTTCTCGGCGCCGCCCGCGATGCCGACCGCGCGGCATCCCTTGATCTTGGCGATCTGGCCTACCGCGGATCCTACGGCGCCGGAGGCCGCCGCAACGACCAGCGTTTCCCCGGGCTTCGGCCGACCGATCTCCAGGAGCCCGACATAGGCGGTCATTCCCGGCATGCCGAGGATGCCGAGCGCGGTCGAGACCGGGGCCACTCCCGGGTCGAGCTTGCGCAAGCCCGCGCCATTCGAGAGCGCGTATTGCTGCCAGCCGCCGTAGCCGAGGACGATGTCGCCGACCGCGTAGTTTGGATTGCGCGACGCGACGACTTGCCCAACCGTGCCGCCGACCATCGGGCGCCCGATGGCAGCGGGCGCCGCATAGGATTTCGCGTCGCTCATGCGGCCGCGCATGTACGGATCGAGCGAAAGATAGAGAATGCGCATGCACAGCTCGCCCGCGCCGGGCTGCGGTATCGGCGCTTGCGTCAATTCGAAGTTATCGAGGCTGGGCGGGCCTTGCGGTCGGCTCTTCAGCAAGACCTGGCGGTTGACACTTTCGACCATCGCTATTCTCCTGCGCTCGACCATCGCTACCTGCGCGATCATCGCCACCTGTGACGCATGGCCGGGAACGAAGTCATTTCCGCGAAGCCACAGCGGCCGACATTCCCGGCATATTCCGAGTGCGCACGTCCGTCGTTAAAAACCCGCTGACGTCCGAGCAGCTCGAGCAACGTGGCATCACGCGCGCCAGTCTCGCGGCGATGTTTCTGGCGGAAGCCAAAGGCTGGGTCGCGGAGCGCGACCGGCCCACCGGTAAGGCCATGCCGGCCTCGCGCCGACCAGCTTTCGGGTAGGAACAGACGATCGACGCGGCGTTGACGCGGCCACCAAGTCCGGCAACTCTGCCACTCATGAGGCATGACGAAGGCACGGCAGCGACGGACCTCGACTGCGAGCGGCTGCGCGCGCTGTGGGCCGAGGGCTACTCGATCGCCGAGCTGTGGGGACACGGCGAGCCGGTGACGCGAGGCACGTCGCGGGTGCAATCCGCGCATCTCCTGCTCTGGGGCATCCTCAGCGTCGTCGAGTATCAGGTCAGCAAGGGCGCCGGCCACCGCTACCTGCGCGAGCGTCTGTGGACGGGCGATTGGCTCGCCATCGGCGACCTGGAGCCGAAGCTGCCGGCAGGGCAGCTCTGCCGCGTGCCGAAGTTCAAGGATGCGAAGTTCGGCCGCAAAGTTTCCGCGATCGGAGACGGCACGGTCAAATACACCGGCGTACGCATCGTCCATTCCGACCTCGACGTCGGACCGTCGGCCTAGCCGCTCCGAGGGCGGTCATGGCACGACATGCGGCGCCACAAGCGACCCCCGTGCCGAACATCGCGATGGCGACTGGGTCTGCTACGCTTGGCTCCGCCGCAACCGGGCGCAACCGGCGAGACATCAACATGCTACCGGCTTAAGAGAAATTTAAGGACAAATGCGTTTTTCAAAGGAGCCACTCGCAATCTGCCAAACAAACAGCGAACATGGGCCGAGCGGGCGTGGGCTAAATCTCTGCGCCGACCGCATCCCGCCACCTTTTTGCCACGGTATGGGAGTGCCCTAGGCGGCGCGGAGGGGGATATCCGCATCGGGGGAATCAAACATGGCAAGAGCTCTGAATGAACTATTGCTGCTGTCTTGCATGGCCGCATTCGTCACGGGGATCGTCGTCGCGGCCGCAAGCCTGATCATTTAGGCAAGCACGGGAAAGAAATGGCGGGGCCCGGCAGCATGGCTGCCGGGCCCTTTGCTATTTTCACGATCGAGGAAATCGCGAATCGGTGCGCTGGCACCTTCGCACGCAAGCTCAATGACCGCCGCTGCGGCGCTTGAGATTGACGTGAATGTTCTTCTCGCGCGTGAAGCTCAAGAGCTCCTCGATGCCCTCCTCGCGGCCGACACCGGACTGTTTGTAGCCGCCGAACGGCGCGCCAAGGAAGTGTTTCGACACTTCGTTGATCCAGACAAACCCGGCCTCGACCGCGGCCGCGACGCGGTGCGCGGTGAGGAGATCGTTGGTCCAGATCGAGCAGGTGAGCCCGTATTCGACCTGGTTGACCTGCGCCAGCATGTTGTCCTCGTCGCTCCATTTGAGGATGGAGAGCACGGGGCCGAAGATCTCCTCTTTGCCGATGCGCATGTCCATCGTCACGTCCGCGAACACCGTTGGCTCGACATAGAATCCTTTGGCGAGATGAGGCTCGCTCGGCCGCTTGCCGCCGGCGAGCAGCCGCGCGCCGTCCTGCTTGCCGGCCTCGATGTAGCTCAGCACGCGATCGTACTGCACCTTGCTTACGATCGCGCCCATGGTGGTCGCGGGATCGGTGGGGATGCCGGGCTTGTAGCGTTTCACCGAGCTCTGCACGCGTTCGAGCACCGCATCGTAGATCTTCGCGTGCACGAAAGCGCGGCTGGTCGAGCCGCAGGACTGACCACACCAGGTGAAATTCATGCCGTCGATCACGGCCGCGGAGACCGCGTCGAGATCGGCGTCGGGGAACGCGATCAGCGCGTTCTTGCCGCCCAATTCGAGTGTCACCGGCTTAAGCGTGTCGGCGGCGGCGCGCATCACCGCCCGCCCGGTCGGCACGCTGCCGATCAGCGCCACCTTGGCGATGTCGGGATGACTCGCCAGCACTTGCCCCACCTCCTTGCCGCCCGGCACCAGGTTCCACACCCCCGGCGGCAGAATGCCATCGATCAGTTCCGCAAGCCGCAGCGAGGACAGCGGCGCCTGTTCCGGCGGCTTGACCACGATGGTGTTGCCGGCGGCGAGCGGCGCCGCCGATTTGCCGGCCACGAACATGAAGGGGTGGTTGAACGGAATGATGCGTCCGACCACGCCATAGGGCTCGCGCACCGAGAAGTTCAGCGCGTCCGGCCCCATCGGGATCGAGGCGCCCTTCATCTCGGTGACCAGGCCGGCGTAGAAATCGAGCTGCGCCGCGCCCGCCTGGGCGTCGCGCACCATCTCGGCATAGGGGTTGCCGCAGTCGGCCGCATCGATCATGGCGAGCTCGTCGCCGTTTCTACGCAGCACCTCGGCAATCGCGCGCAACATCTTCGCCCGCTCCAACGGCAACACGCGCCGCCACTCGCGAAACGCGGCCTTGGCGGCGGCGATGGCGGCCTCGGCGTCCGCGACCGAGCCGTCCACCACCTTGCCCAGCGATTCGCCAGTACCGGGATTGATGCTCTCGAGGTAGCGCTCCGCCTTCGGCTTCTGCCATTTGCCGGCGTAATAGGGCTCGCGATGCGACGGCAGATTGGGAGACGCGTGGGATTGCGGCTCGATCTTCGCCGCGGATGCAACTGCAACCATGGGACACCTCTAGGAGATAGGGGAGGTTCAGAGTCGCTTGATGTCGTCAAGGCCGCCGAGACGGCCGATCAGCGTGTTGGCGCCGATCGCGATTACGAACAGGATGATCAGCAGCGCGTACATCTGCGGCATGTTGAAGATGCTGTAGGCCTGAATCACCAGGAAACCGATGCCGCGATTGGAGAGCTTGGTCTCCGCCAGCAGGGTGCCGATCAACGCCACGCCGAGCCCGAGCCGCACGCCGTTGATCACGGGGTGGCGCATGGCCGGCAGGTAGATCTTGGTCACCATTTGCCAGGTATTGGCGCGAAAGCTCTTGCCCACGCGGATCAGCACCGCGTCGATCTCGCGCATTCCGCCGGCGACGTTGAGCGCCACCGGGAAGAAGCACGAGATGGCGCCCATCGCCACCTTGGAGCCGGGCCCCACCCCAAACCACATGATCATGATCGGGAAGAAGATGATCTTGGGGCAGGGACCGAGATAATAAAGATAGGCTTCATATGCGCGCGCGAGGAACTTGCTGCCGCCGAGGAGGATGCCGACCGCCAGCCCGCTCAGGCCGCCGATCAGCATGGCGATGGCGATCTCATAGGCGGTGGTGCCGAGGTGAAAGTAGAAGGTGGGATCGCTCAGCGTGAGGTAGAGCGCCTTGCCGATGGCGAGGAGCGAGGGCACGACGTCGCGATAGAGCAGGCCGGAGGCAGACACCGCCTCCCACACCACCACCACCGCCACGATGATGGCGATGCGCAGCGCCGTCACCGGGCGCAGCGGCGACCGCAGCGGCCGCGCCGCCGGCAGGCTCAGTCGACCGGTCTCAGCCATCGCTCGAGCCTTTCCATCAAGATGAACACGCAGATGCTGACCAGGATCACGAAGCAGATCGCGGCGTAGGTACCGGGGAGATCGTAGCGCTCGGCGAGCTCGTTGATAAGCTGCCCGAGCCCCCCGAAATTGATCAGAAACTCGACGCCAACGATGTTGATGAGCGCGAAGATCAGGCCCAGCCGCAGCCCGACGAAGATTGTTGGCAGCGCGGCCGGGAACAGAATCTTCCAGAACTGCTGCGAGGCCGTGAGATTGAAGCTGCGGCCGACATTGATCAGCACCCGCCGGGTGGCGACAAGACCCTCCAGCGTCTTGAGGATGACGGGGGCAAGTCCCGCGCTGAACCCCATCATCACGATGGTGAGCGCGCTTCTTCCGAAGATCACAAGATAGAGCGGATAAGCCAGCACCAGCGGGGCCGCCGCCACTGCTGCCACCCAGGTCTCGGTGGCGAGCCGCAGCAGATGGTAGCGGTGGAGCACGACGCCGCCGGCGACGCCGAAGATGATCACCAGGATGCTGGCCGAAAAGGCCTCGCCAGCGGTGAGCAAAAATCGCTGCAGCACGTGCTCCTCGACCACGATGCGCGGGAAAGCGGCGATAATGTCGGAGGGCATCGGCACGATGAAGCGGTTGATGATGCCAACCCGGATCAGGAGCTCGATGAACGCGATGAAGGCAACGACCGAGCCGAGCCCGAGCGCGGCTGGAGCATGCCTGTTCTTGGCCAGGACGGCGGTCGTCATCGCTTGTCCGCCTCGCGCAGCTTGTGGCTCTCCTCGTCGAGCAGCCCGCGGCTCGCCTCTTCGCGCAGGTCGTTCCAGATCTGTGCGACGTAGCGCCCGAACGCCTCGCTCGAGACAATCTCGGAAGAGCGCGGACGCGGCAGCTCGATGTGAACGATGCGCTTCACTTTGCCGGGACGATAGGTCATCACCACAACGCGATCGGACAATTGCACCGCCTCGGTGATGTTGTGGGTGATGAGCAGCGTGGTCTGCCGGAGCTGCTGCTGGATCTGCAGGACCTTATCCCCGAGCAGGAGTCGGGTCTGCTCGTCGAGCGCGGCGAACGGCTCGTCCATCAGCAGAATCTTCGGCTGCGCCGCCAGGGTTCGGGCCATCGATACGCGCTGGCGCATGCCGCCGGACAGCTCCGAGGGATAGCGCCGCTCGAAACCTTCCAGCCCGACGAGCTTGACGAAATGGCGCGCGCGCCCGTAGCGCTCCGCCTTCGGCAGGCCGGCGATCTCGAGCGGGAACGCCACGTTGTCGATCACGTTGCGCCAGGGGAAGGTAGACTCCTCCTGGAAGATCATCCCGATCGCCGCATGCGGCCCGCGCACGCGCTCACCGGCCACCGTGACCACGCCTTCGTAGCCGTCGATGAGCCCGCCGATGACATTGAACAGGGTCGACTTGCCGCATCCGGACGGACCGATGACCCCGACGAACTCTCCGGGCGCCACGCCGAGCGAGACGTGATCGAGCGCGGTAAGCGCGCCGTCCGGGGTCTCGAAGCGCTTGACGATGTCGTCGACCACCAGGATGGCGTCGGCCGGCGCGGCCTGCGCACCCCTATCCATGCGTCCGAACGGCGCAGTTACCGCAGCCATCTGGCGTTCCCCTGTGCGGCGTCCTTCTTGCGCGGCGGCGGTTGACCCACCGCTCGGGCCGACCCCCGCCTATAGCACAGCCGGCGCCGCCGGAGCAGGAAGCACCGCGGTGTCGCTGGCCGCGCCCGCGCGGGCGGGCGCGGTGCAATGCACCCAGCCCGGTCAACCGCTGGGAGAGTGGGAGCCGTGGTGCGCCTCCCAAGGAACCGTTGCGCTCACCCCTGCTCCGGACGGAACGGACGTCCAGCACGTCGGCACCAGTTCTCCCACGCCCGGTTGAGGGTATAGGCGCCGGTACGGGTGGCGACCTTATCCACCTCGCCGGCGGTGAGAAACTTCACGGCGCCGGGCTCGGCCGCCATGTCCATGGCCTGCTTCTGCAACCGCGCATTGGCCTCGAGATAGACCGAGATGTAGACCGCATGCCGGATGCTCCTGCCAGCGACGGTTGCGCCGTGTCCGCGCATCAGCGCGGTCGCCCCGGTGGACATGAGCTTCGCCAGGTCGCGGCCCATTTCCATGTTCTCGACCAGCAGCGCGGTGTCGCCAAAGCGATCGTGGGAATCCCACACCGGCACCTCGCGGCCGATCGATGCGCCCATGTGGTAGATCGGCCTGATCTTTCGGCCGGTCACCCCGAACGGAATGACGCTTTCGCTGTGGTTGTGCACGACCGACATCACGTCCGGGCGCGCCTCGTACAGCGCGCCGTGGATGAAACGCTCGAGATAGGGCGCGCGGCCCTGGGCGGCGATCGGCTCGCCCTCGAGCGTGAACTCCATGATGTCGTCCTTCTCGATGCAGTCCGGCGCGCGGGCGCGCGACAGCAGATAGCGCCCCGGATCATCCGGATGGCGCATGCTGACATGGCCGAAGGAATCCACCACGCCCTCGCGCGCGAGGATACGGTTGGCGGTGACCAGTTCTTCCATCATCTCATCGAGCTTGGCCATCTGCGTTTCCTTTTCGGAAATTTGTCGGACGTTCTTGCCGCATCATGTCTGCGCCTTTCGCGCGGATTGCGGTGCGTGGCAGCGCAGGCGTGAATGGCCGGGGACCAGTCGGCCATGGCGGGAAGGGCTGATTCTCACAGAATGAAGCTCACGGAGCCGAGGCTGCCGAGCTCGTGCGCGTCGATCAGCACGCGCCGCTCCTTGATGAGGAAAGAATCGCCGCTGCACTTGAGGACGTAGCGATAGGCGCCGACATATTCCCGGATGCGCTCGTAACGGCGGTAGCGGTAGCAGACGAAATTGGCTGCTACTGTGACGAAGTCTCCGTCGCTGCCGATGATGCGGACGTTCGAGATTAGCCGCCGCGTGCGCGACCGCGGAAACTCGGCATGGCAGTTGGGATCGAGGACGCGGATGATCCTTTGCCTAATGCGCTCGCGGTCGTCGGCGATGAGGAACAGGGTGTTGTGGTGATCGCCTTCCGGCTGATCGTTGGGAGGAACGTAGTAGGCCGCATCCTCGGTGAGCAGCTCCTGCCATTCATCGAGCTTCCAATCGTCGAGCAGGGCAGCCTCGCGATAGAGGAAGTCCTCGACCTCGGCCCGCGTCACCACCTTGGGCGCTGCCACGGTCACTGCGGCGCTCCCATCAGCTCGTTCCAGCGCCGCCAGAAGATGCGCAGGTGGTGTTCGTCACTGTTGAGTTGCTCGCCCTCCTTGCCCATGCCGCGCGACATTTCCGACCAGCGGTCGTCCGCCCAGTTGGCGAGCCCCTGCTGCACCAACTCGAGCGCCTCCACGTCGTCGGGCGTGGCGAAGCCGCCCGGTCCGTAGAAGGTCAGGAAGGCGTCTAGCCGGCGGGCGCGCGCGCGCTCGCCCTCCTCCACCGGACCGAGCGCCCAGGCGGTGACGTGCATCTTTCCCACCCCTTCCGGGTAGAAGGTGCGCACCGTGACCGATGAGCCGTCGTTGATCACCAAGTTGGGAAAGATCACGAGGTTGCGGTTGGTATCGGCGACGCGGCGCGCGCGCTCGGCCCCGAGGCGGGCGACCAGCTCGGACCGGATAGCGTCGATCTCCGCCTTGGCGGGCTCGCCGTAGAGCGGGATCCACTTCGCCACCGGGCGGCCACGGAAATTGACGTTGTCGGTGGTGAAATGGCCGTTGCCGAGCTCCACGGCCTTGCCGCGGGTCGGCAGCACCAGACCTTCCTCCTTGGGAGGCTCGATCTTCACGCCCGAATTGGCCATGAAGTTGAGCCAGGTCGAATGCGTCGACGGCAGGTGATAATCGTCGACACTATTCTCGACCATCAGCTTCCAGTTGGCGGCAACATCGTATTCCTGCACCCCGGCGATGATCTCCATTTGTCCCGAGGGCGACTGATCGATGACGAGGTCGATGTAGTCCTTGGCACCGGCGAGATAGTCGGCGAGCGCAGCGACCTGCGGGTCGAGGCACATGAACCAGAAGCCGCGATACTCCTCAAACCGCGCCGGGCGGCGCAGCCCATGGGCGGACTTATCGAAGCCGTCGCCATATGCATCTTCGCCCGGCACGCCCACCAGCCGCCCGTCGTTGCCGTAGGTCCAGCCATGATAGATGCACTGGAAGCGGCGGCGGTTTCCCTCGCGCTCCGTGCATACGATTGCGCCACGGTGCCGGCAGGTGTTGAACAGGCAGTGGAACTTGCCGGCCTGATCGCGGCAGAAGATCACCGGCCGGCCGGCGACCTTGCGCGAGCGGAAATCGCCGGGCCGCTTGAGCTCGGAGCAATGGCCGACATAGATCCAGCAGCGACCGAAGATCTGCGCCATCTCCTTGCGCAGCACCTCCTGCGAGACCAGCACCTCGCGATCGAGCAGGAAAATCTTCTTCTCGCGGTCGTCGACGATGTAGGAGCGCACCGACATCTGCTGTCGCCTTCTCGCACTTGGCCGGCTGCGCGCAACGGCGGCGAACCGGCGGTCCTCTCGGCTTGCAAGCGTGCAAGTTACAGGCAGTCGTGAAAGTCGGTCAATTGCGCGCCAGCTGCCGACATTGCCGCCCTTCCCTATTGAACTTTTCGAGCTGCCCGCTAAAGCAGCACGTGGCTCCTTTTGGGATCAGTAAGGCCATGGCCGAAAACCCCGTTGCTGTCTGCGTCGCCGCCGACCTGCCGCCCGGCAGCGTCAGGAGCTTCGAGGTGGGGGACGAGCTCGTGGCCGTCTACAATATCGATGGCACGTTCTACGCCACCGAGGCGCGCTGCACCCATGCCACCGCCGATCTGGCCGACGGCATTCTGGAAGGCGACGTCATCGAGTGCAGCCTGCACTTCGGCGCGTTTCACGTGCCGAGCGGCAAGGCGGTGCAGGCGCCCTGCTTCACCGATCTCAAGACCTTTCACACCGAGGTACGGGACGGTCAGGTATTCGTCGACCTCTCGACCCCGGCGGCGACCGCATCGTCGTGAGCGGGCGCCGGCGCCGCCGGCAGCAGCTTGACCGGTGCCTTCTTGGCGCGCTCGCGCGGCGGTCCCATCAGCACCGGCTGGAACAGGACCGCCGCCGCCATCGTAGTGACAAGCGCCAGAGCCATTAGCTTGCCCATGCTCGAAGTGCCGGGGTGGCTCGACAGCCAGAGGCTGCCGAACGCAGTCGCCGTGGTGCACGCGCTGAACATCACCGCGCGCGTCAGGCTTGATTGCAACAGCCCGGTTTGTCCGGCCCGCCACGCCATGATGTAGTAGATCTTGAAAGCAACACCCACGCCGAGCAGTAACGGCAGCGCGATGATGTTGGCGAAGTTGAGCTTCATGCCGAAGATGACCATCAGCTCCATAGTCACGACGCCGGCCATCAAGAGCGGAATGATCGTGAGAAGGACGTCGCCGAAGCGGCGCAGCACGATCCAGAGCAGGATGATGATGGAGCCGAGCGCCCAGAAGCCGGCTTCGAAGAAAGCGCGGATCACGGTGCGACCGGATTCGAGGATCGCGACTGGACCGCCGACGGCCGCGGGCTCGACCGCCTGCACCGCGCGCGCGAAACGCCGCAATATTTCGTTGTCGTTGGGATCGCCCTTAGGCAGGATTTCCACCTTGTAACGATCGTCGGGGGTGACCCATTCGCGCGCGATGTCGGGCGGCAGAGTTTCGAGCGTGATCGGCTGCGCCTCGAGATAGCCGCGCAGCTCGTGCAACGCGATGTTGAGCGAAGGCACCATGGCGGCGGTGGCGCGCGCGCGCAGGGCCTCGTCGCCGTCCGCGAGTTTGGTGAGGTCGGCGGCGAGCCGCTGTGCCGCCGCGGCGCCACGCCCGCTCTGCGCGCCGGCCGACTGCTTCAAGGACGCGATCGCCGCCTTGAGCGCGGCGACGTTGTCGGCGTCGGTCGGCGGCTTCTTGTTCGGGTCCGGACGCAGCACCGGGTCGAGCACCGTCGCCAGCTGATGGATGGCGGCAAGCTTTGGCTGCTGGTCGCTCGGAATGAAATTCTCGATCGTGCGCACGCTCGAGACCTCGGGCAGTTTGGCGAGCTTCTCGGCGTCCGCCTTCGCCGCCTCCGCATTGGGGGCGAGCACGAAGATCGAGCTCGCACCAATCGCGGGATCGCTCCGCAGGTCCAGGAAAGTTGCGACCGACTGGACCTTGGGATTTCTCAGATTGAGCGGGTTGAAATCGAACTGCAGCCAGTAGAGCAACGGCAGGCCGGCCGCTACCACCAACCCGGTGCCGACGATCACCGCGATGCGATGCCGCTCCAGGAAACCGTCGACCGGCGCTAGCCACTTGAACCCCATCTCTTTCGGCTCGCCGGGCGGCCGCAGCACTTTCAGCAAAGCCGGGATCAGGGTCACGCTAGTGACGAACGCGATGATCATGCCCAATCCCGCGAGCAGGCCGAGCTCGGACAATCCCTTGTAGTCGGTCGGGAGGAACGACAGGAAACCGGCGGCGGTCGCGGCGGCCGCAAGCGTGAGCGGCGCCCCGACGTGTCTCGCCGTGTTGAGCAACGCCTGACGCAAGTCATCGAGCTCGTGGCGTTCGGCGCGGTAGCGGACGCTGAACTGAATGCCAAAGTCGACACCGAGGCCGATGAACAGAACGGCGAACGCGACCGAGATCAGGTTGAGCGCACCGACGATGGCCAAGCCGATGGCGGCAGTCATGGAGAGCCCCACCAGCAGGCTCAGGAAGACGGCCAGGATGATCCCGAACGAGCGCAAAGCGAGCCAGAGGATCGTCAACACCACCACGATGGTCGCGGTGGTGTTGACGAGCTGTCCTTCCTGCAGGGTGGCGTATTCCTCATCGGCGATCGCGACCGGCCCGGTCAGCCGCAGCCGAGCGCGGTACTTGCCAGCGATATCGAGATCGGCAGCGGCCTGGCGAATCGCCTCGGTCGCCGCCTTGCCGGGCATCAAGGCGCTGTAGTCGAGCACGGGCCGGATCCCGATGAAGCGCCGCCGCTCGCTCGGCGTAGCCGGTCGGCCGTTCAACATCGCGCGCCAGGAAAAGCTCGCGGGCCGGCCCGCGATCGCCTCCTCGAGCGTGTCGGAGACCATGTTCAGGGTCCCGGAAAAATCGTCGAGCGTATAGTGTCCCATGCGTGCGCCGATCAGTCCGTAGTTCAGCGCAGTCGTCAGCCCGCGCAGGTTGGGGTCCTGCGCCAAGGCCTGGATGATGGGCTTGGCCTCGCCGAGCTTCTTGGTCAGGCCGATCACCTCCTGGGTGGGCAGGAACAAGAGCCCGTTTTTCTGAAAGAACGGCCCTCCTCCCGCTTCGAGGATCGAGTGGAAGTGATCCTTGTCGGCCGACAATTTTTGGATCAGAGCGGCAGTGGCCTGCGTTACCAACTCGGACGTGGGCGCATCGACAACGGCTAGGATGGTCTCCTCTTTCGGAGGGAAAGCCTTTTGGAATGCAACTTCCGCTTGGCGCCACGGCAGATCCTTGGAGATCAGCTTGTTGACGTCGGTGTCGATGGCGAAGTGGCCGGCCGCGTAGATCGCGCTCACAAGGCCAAATAAGGCCGCAATACCAATAAGTTGCGCCGCATATCGGGTGCAATAATCCACCGTGGTTACGATGACCTTCTGCAACATGCCCTGTTCCAGGAGCTATCGAATGGGCCCGCATGCGGGCTGGGGCCTGCGGTATCCGCCCCGGTGTGGCGGCGCAATATCAGGCAAGTCGGCGCGTTGACAATGACCAAGGTTGCAACGACAACACGCGCGGCCGAGAGGTCCGAGGCCCGGGGCAACAATCCGCGGGGTGCGGGTTCGGTTCGACGGCAGACAGGACCGCGGCCGCAGGTGATCCAGAACGCGCTCGCGCGAGCCCGTGTGTGGGAAAATGCCGCATCATGAGCCAGCCGACGCCGCTCCTCGACTCCATCACAAGTCCCGCCGACCTTCGTCGCCTGCCGGCGCTCGCCCTGCGACAGGTCGCCGACGAGCTGCGGTCAGAGACGATCAACGCGGTTGCGGTGACCGGCGGGCACCTGGGGGCGGGGCTCGGGGTCGTAGAACTCACGGTCGCGCTGCACTACGTATTCGACACCCCCGCCGACCGGCTGGTGTGGGATGTGGGGCATCAAGCCTACCCGCATAAAATCCTGACCGGCCGACGCGACCGCATCCGGACCTTGCGCCAGGGCGGCGGACTGTCCGGCTTCACCAAGCGAGCGGAAAGCGAGTACGACCCCTTCGGCGCCGCGCATTCCTCGACTTCGATCTCGGCCGGGCTCGGAATGGCGGTCGCGCGAGACCTTCGCGACCAGCCACACAACGTCGTCTGCGTGATCGGGGACGGCGCCATGTCGGCGGGCATGGCCTACGAGGCCATGAACAACGCCGGCGCGATGGATTCGCGTCTCATCGTCATTCTCAACGACAACAACATGTCGATTGCCCCGCCGGTCGGCGCGCTGTCGGCGTATCTCGCGCGTCTGGTGTCAGGACGCCGCTATCGTTCGGTGCACGGCGCCATCCGGCGGCTGGCCAAGCCGCTGCCAAAATTCCTCGAGCAGCGCGCGCTGGCAATCGAGAAATACGCGCGCGGGCTGGTCACCGGCGGCACGCTGTTCGAGGAACTCGGCTTTTATTATGTCGGACCGATCGACGGTCACAACCTCGACCATTTGATTCCGGTCCTCAAGAACGTGCGCGACACTCAGACCGGGCCAATCCTGGTACACGTCATCACCAAGAAAGGACACGGCTATGCGCCCGCCGAGGCGTCTGCCGATAGGTACCACGGGGTGGTCAAATTCGACGTCGCCACCGGCAAGCAGGCCAAGGGCAAGTCGAACGCGCCCTCCTACACCAAAGTTTTCGGCGAAAGCCTAGTGGAGGAGGCGAAGAAGGATCCGCGCATCGTCGCCATCACCGCGGCGATGCCTTCGGGCACGGGCGTGGACATTTTCAGCAAAGCCTTTCCCGCGCGCACCTTCGACGTCGGCATCGCCGAGCAGCATGCCGTTACTTTTGCCGCCGGCTTGGCAAGCGAGGGCTACAAGCCGTTCGCCGCGATCTATTCGACCTTCCTGCAGCGCGGCTACGACCAGGTTGTGCATGACGTGGCAGTCCAGCGCCTGCCGGTGCGATTCGCGCTCGACCGCGCCGGCCTGGTCGGCGCCGACGGGCCAACCCACGCCGGAGCGTTCGACCTCACCTATCTCGGGTGCCTGCCCGGTTTCGTGCTGATGGCCGCCGCCGACGAGGCCGAACTAGTCCACATGGTGGCGACCCAGGTCGCCATCAATGACCGCCCCTCAGCGCTGCGCTATCCGCGCGGCGATGGTGTTGGCGTCGATATGCCCGAATGCGGCCTGCCGCTCGCGATCGGAAAGGGCCGCATCCTGCGCGAGGGGACGGCGGTCGCGCTGCTCTCGCTCGGCGCCCGGCTCGCCGATTGCCTTGCCGCAGCGGAGATACTCGCCAGCCACGGCCTCTCGGCCACGGTGGTGGATGCCCGTTTCGCCAAGCCGCTGGATGTCGAGCTGGTATTGCAGCTTGCGCGGGAACACGAAGTGCTCGTGACGGTGGAAGAGGCCGCGATCGGCGGCTTCGGCACACACGTGCTGCACACTTTGGCCGAGCACGGCGCAATGGACCGCGGCGTAAAGGTGCGCTCAATGGTGCTCCCCGACTTCTTCATCGATCACGACAGCCCGGCTGCGATGTATGCCAAGGCCGGTCTGGACGCCAAAGCCATCGTGGCCAAGGTGTTCGATGCATTGGGACGGGGGACTGCGGCGGAGAAGCCCGCTCGCGCTCCGGCCGGGGTGCCATGAGCATGGCACCGGCGCTAGGAGAGGCAGTCTCGACACCAGCAGCGCGGAAAGCGCATAGTGAGTCGCGGCCTGCCACGGCCCCGCGGCGGCGTGAGACCAGGCATCGGACCAAGACTTCGGACAGGAACCCAGGAACTATGCCAATCCCGTTCTTCAAGGAAATGCGCATCGGCGCCTATGTCCTCAAGCAGAAGCTTCTGGGCCGCAAACGCTATCCCCTCGTGCTGATGCTTGAGCCGCTGTTCCGCTGCAATCTCGCCTGTGTCGGTTGCGGCAAGATCGATTATCCCGATCCGATCCTCAATCGGCGCCTGTCGGTCAAGGAATGCCTCGAAGCCGCCGACGAATGCGGCGCGCCCATGGTAGCGATTCCCGGCGGCGAGCCGCTGATCCATCGCGAGATCGGCGAGATCGTGAAAGGGCTGGTCGCCAGGAAAAAATTCGTGTCGCTATGCACCAATGCGCTGCTCCTGGAAAAGAAGCTCCATCTGTTCGAGCCCTCGCCCTACCTGTTCTTCTCGGTCCACCTCGACGGCTTGCGGGAGCATCATGATAAATCGGTCTGTCAACCCGGCGTGTTCGACCGCGCGGTGGCCGCGATCAAGGCGGCCAAGGCGAAGGGCTTCACCGTCAACGTCAATGCCACGATTTTCGACGGTCATCCCGCCGAGCAGGTCGCTGCTTTCCTCGACTACGCCAAGCAGCTAGGCGTGGGCGTGTCGATTTCGCCCGGATATGCCTATGAGCGCGCACCGGACCAGGAGCATTTCCTAACCCGGCGCAAAACCAAGGAATTGTTCCGGACGGTGTTCCGGCTGGGCAAAGGGAAGAGGTGGAATTTCATTCATTCGAACCTTTATCTCGATTTCCTCGCCGGCAACCAGACCTATCACTGCACGCCCTGGGGCATGCCGACGCGCAACATCTTCGGCTGGCAGAAGCCCTGCTATCTGTTGGGCGAAGGCTACGCCAAGACGTTCCGCGAATTGATGGAGACCACCGACTGGGACTCCTACGGCACCGGCCGATACGAGAAATGCGCGAACTGCATGGCCCATTGCGGCTACGAGCCGACCGCAGCCGAAGCGACGATCGCGCAACCCTGGGAGGCGCTCAAAGTCGCTTTCCTCGGGCCGCGCACCCAAGGGCCGATGGCGTCGGAAATCCCGCTGGACAAGCAGCGGCCGGCGGAATTCGTGTTCTCGCGTCACGTCGAGCAGGAGCTCGTGGCCATTCATCGGGCCGAGCGGCCGACCACGCCGCTTGAGGCGGCAGAGTAGCGTTGCGTCCCGTTTTCGCAGCTCAGGCGCCGGCTTACCCGCCGGGAGGTCACATTCCGAACGCCACGGAACGCGCATTCGCGCTCTTGAGATTGCGATAGCGCGCGATCGCCCACAGCGGAAAGAACCTCGGATAGCCATGGTAGCGCAGGTAGAACACGCGCGGGAAGCCCGTGGCGGTGAAGCGCGGCTCGTTCCAGAAGCCGTCGCTGCCCTGCATGCGGGTCAAGTAGTCGATGCCGCGCGCGACCGCGGGGTTGTCGACCTCGCCGGCGGCCATCAGGCCAAGGAGCGCCCAGGCAGTCTGCGAGGCCGTGCTGGGCGCCCGCTCGTAACCGCGGTAATCGACCTTGTAGCTGGTGCCGTCCTCGCCCCAACCGCCATCGGCATTCTGGATCCTGGCGAGCCAGGCCACTGCCCTGCGGTACTCGGGCGCGGCGTGGTCGACGCCCGCGGCGTTGAGCGCGCACAGCACCGACCATGTGCCGTAGATGTAGTTCATGCCCCAGCGGCCATACCAACTGCCTTCCGGGTGCTGCGTGCGCCGCAGATAGTCGACGGCTTCGGCCGCTCGCTTGTCCTTGTCAGGCATGTCGCCGAGTTGAGCAAGCATCGACACGCAGCGCGCACTCACGTCCTCGGTCGGCGGATCGAGCAGCGCGCCATGGTCTGCGAACGGAATGTGGTTGAGATAATAGTGAGTGTTCTCGGCATCGAACGCACCCCAGCCGCCGTTCTTGCATTGCATGCCGAGGATCCATTCGCGCGCGCGTGCGATGGGTTCACGGTAACGAGTCTCACCCTTGAGATTCTGGGCGCGATCCATCGCCATGGCGACGACGGCGGTGTCGTCGACATCCGGATAGTGCGGATTGTTGTACTGGAACGCCCAGCCGCCTGGACGCAGGCCAGGACGCTGCTCGGCCCAGTCGCCGACGACGTCGAGAATCTGCTTCTCCTTGAGCCATTCAAGGCTCTTGTCGACTTGCGCCAGCGCGCGCTCACCGCCCACTTCCAGAAGCGCGTGGCAGGTGAGCCCGGTGTCCCAGACCGGCGAGAAGCAGGGCTGGCAGTAGGCTTCCTTGTCGGTCACCACCAGAAGCTTCTCCACTGCAAGACGCGCGATGGCACGATGCGGATGGTTCTTCGGATAGCCGAGCGTGTCGAACATGAGCACGTTGTTGACCTTCGCCGGGAAGATCGCGCCGATG
>DATBKV010000293.1:0-9883 GCA_036555745.1 Xanthobacteraceae bacterium
ACGTCGAGAAAGATCTCGCCGCCGCCAACGCCCGCGACGAGCGCCGCCAGCACGGCCTCGGCGCCGGCGCGGTCGTCGGCGACGAGCGGGCCGATCTTGTAACCCACGCGGCACGGACGGATCACGCCCCAGGCCGCAAGCTTGCCGTCGCGCAGGAGCGCGCGCCCGACCTGTCCGGGCGCGCCGATCCAGCAGCGCAGAAATGCCGGGCGCGGTGCCGGAAACACGCTGGCGTCGTCGGCTTCGAGCGCGACGAACGGCACCTCGCTCAGCGCAACGACGCCGGCCGCCGCCGCGCTGGCGAGCGAAGCGAGCGGCCAGCGCGGCGACTCGACAGTGCGCGCGCCGGATGCTCGCCCCGAACCGGGCTCGTCGGCGCCCGACTCAATCGCGCGCGCGCCGGATACTCGCCCGTAACCGGGCTCGTCGGCGCGCGACTCAATCGTGCGCGCGCCGGATACTCGCCCATAACCGGGCTCGTCGGCGCGCGCCGCGCTGGCGAGCGAAGCGAGCGGCCAGCGCGGCGACTCAATAGTGCCGCCGTAGCGGACATTGGCGTAGGCCAGCGCGAAACCAGATTTCTTATAATTGTCCTGCTGCGCCACCACGCCGTCGAGGCCGATGACCCGCGCGCCGGCATGCGCGATCGCCGCGTTCCAGATGCGCAGGCCGAAGCCGCGGCCGCGCAGGTCGCCCCGCACGATATAGAAGCCGAGAAAGGCAAAGCGCGCGTCGTAGTTGACGCAGGAGATGGTCGCGGCCGGCTGGCCATCGAGCTCGCCGATGAGAAAGCCATCCGGATCGATCGTCGCGAAGCAGGCGGCGTCGGAGAGTCCGGGGTTCCAGCCTTCCGCCGCCGCCCAGTCGGCGGCGATCGCGATCTCGTCCGGCCGCATCGCGCGGATGCGCAAGTCGCCTGCCGGTGTCACGGTTCTTCCCTCCGCTCTGCCGTCGCGACGCTTCGATAGCACGGGAGCCCCGCTCATCGTCCACCCCGCCATGCCGGACGCGCAACGGCGAGCGCGGCAGTCCCAGTAAGCCGCGCGGCGTCGTGCCGCGTCGCGCGGCTCATTGATCGATGTCAACGACAGTTTCGCTTCTTCGTCCCGACATGGACAATCATACACATAGGCTGCGGACGGGCGGCGTAGCGGGCTCGGCCCGCGGAAGGTCGATGGAGAGCAAGCCGATGATCAAGGACGTAATGGTGCATCTCGACGCCAGCGCCGCCGACGAGGTGCGCCTCGCCGCCGTCGATGCCGTCGCCGGGATCTTCGACAGCCATATCACCGCCCTGTTCTTCAACCTCCTCCCGGTCGGCATCGCCGCCGAGGACGGCATCGGCGCCGCCGCGTCCACCCGACTGATCGAGCAGGCGCGGGAGGACGGGGACCGGGTGGAACACAAGCTGCGCGAGCGCCTGACCCGGCTGCAGAAGCCGGCCGAGCTGCGCCGCTTCGACGTGTTTGGCGACGCGGTCGCGGATCTGGCGGCGCAGCACGCGCGCGCCGCCGACACCTTCGTGGCGCTGCGCCCGAACGGTGCGTCGAACGAGCCGGAACGGCTGATCGAGAGCGTGCTGTTCGGCGCCGGCCGGCACCTCCTGCTCGTGCCTCACCACAAGCCCGTCAAGATCAAGCTCGATCGCGTGCTCCTGGCCTGGAACGGCAGCCGCGAGTCGGCGCGCGCCCTGGCGGAGGCGCTGCCCTATCTCCGCAAGGCGCAGGAGGCGACGGTGCTCGTCGTCGACGATGATCCGCTGAAAGCCGCGCCGGACGGCATGGGCCAGCATGCCGTCGATCATCTCAGGCATCACGGCATCAAGGCGGCGCTCCATCGCGCTCGGCTGCGCGACGGCGATGTCAGCGCCACGCTGATCGCGCAGATGCGGCAGCTGAAGGCGGACTTGGTGGTGATGGGCGGCTACGGTCATTCCCGGCTGCGCGAGTGGCTGCTGGGCGGAACCACCTACGAGCTCCTGCACAGGTCGCCGGTGCCGCTGCTGCTGGCGCACTAAGCGAGACGCAATTCGGCGGGCGCGCTCAGCTGCCCACGCCCTTACCCTTCAGCGCCGTCCCGATCTCGTCGAGGATCGCGGGATCGTCGATCGTCGCCGGCATGGCCCAGGACTCGCCGTCAGCGATCTTCTTCATGGTGCCGCGCAGAATCTTTCCCGAGCGCGTCTTCGGCAGCCGCGCGACCGTGATCGCGAGCTTGAACGCCGCCACCGGCCCGATCTTCTCGCGGATGAGGCCGACGCATTCCTGCTCGATCTCGGCGATCGGCCGCTCGACCCCGGCCTTGAGCACGATGAAGCCGCAGGGGACCTCGCCCTTGAGCGCGTCGGCGACGCCGATGACCGCGCATTCCGCCACGTCCTTGTGGCCGCTGAGCACCTCCTCCATGCCGCCGGTCGAAAGCCGGTGGCCGGCCACGTTGATGATGTCGTCGGTGCGGCTCATGACGTGGATGTAGCCGTCCTCGTCCTTGAAGCCGGCGTCGGCGGTCTTGTAGTAGCCGGGAAACTCCTGGAGATAGCTCTCGCGGAAGCGCTCGTCGGCGTGCCACAGCGTGGGCAGGCAGGCCGGCGGCAGCGGCAGCTTGATCACGATCGAGCCGATCTTCTTGGCCGCCAGCGGCTGCGCGCGCTCGTCGACCACGTCGATGGCGTAGCCGGGCATCGGCACCGCGGCCGAGCCGTACTTGACCGGCAGCTGCCCCAGCCCGACCGGGTTGCCGGCGATGCACCAGCCGGTCTCGGTCTGCCACCAGTGGTCGATCACCGGCAGCTTGAGCAGCTTCTCCGCCCAGATCACGGTGTCGGGATCGGCGCGCTCGCCGGCGAGAAACAGCGTGCGGAATTTCGCGAGGTCGTATTTCGCCAACAGCTTGCCCTGCGGGTCCTCCTTCTTGATGGCGCGGAACGCGGTCGGCGCGGTGAACATCGCGGCGCAGCCGTGCTCGGCGATCACGCGCCAGAAGGCGCCGGCGTCGGGCGTGCCCACCGGCTTGCCCTCGTACAGGATCGAGGTGCAGCCGTGGAACAGCGGCGCATAGACGATGTAGCTGTGGCCGACCACCCAGCCGACGTCGGAGGCCGCCCAGAACACCTCGCCCGGCGCAACCCCGTAGAAGTTCTGCATCGACCATTTGAGCGCGACCATGTGGCCGCCGTTGTCGCGCACAACGCCTTTGGGCCGGCCGGTGGTGCCGGAGGTGTAGAGGATGTAGAGCGGATCGGTGGCGGCGACCGGCACGCAGTCGTAGACCGAGCGCGCGAACACGATCGCCTCGTCGCGCAGCTTGCCCCAGTCGTGATCGCGGCCGGCAACGAGCGCGGCCTCATCCTGCGGGCGCTGCAGGATGAGGCAGGCGTCGGGCTTGTGGCGCGCCACTCGTATCGCCTCGTCGAGCAGCGGCTTGTACTTAACCACGCGGCCGACCTCGAGCCCGCAGCTCGCCGACAGGATCACCTTCGGCGTGGCGTCGTCGATGCGGGTCGCGAGCTCGTTCGCCGCGAAGCCGCCGAACACCACCGAATGCACGGCGCCGATGCGCGCGCAGGCGAGCATGGCGATCACCGCCTCCGGCACCATCGGCATGTAGAGGATGACGCGGTCGCCCTTGCCGACGCCGAGATTGCGCAAGATCGCGGCCAGCACCTGGGTCTCGACCTGCAGGCGGTGATAGCTGATGCTGCGCGTCTCGCCCGCGAGCGGGGAGTCGTAGATGATCGCCGCCTGCTCGCCGCGCCCCGCCATCACGTGGCGGTCGACCGCGTTCCAGCAGGTGTTGCAGACGCCGCCGGTGAACCAGCGGCCGTAGACCCCGGCGTCGGGGTCGAACACGCGCTTGGGCGGCTCGATCCAGTCGATGTCCTGTGCCGCTTCGCCCCAGAAGCCTTCGGGGTCGCGCTGCCAGCGCCCATAGACCTCGTGATAGCGGCTCCCTCCGGCATCCATGGCGCTTTGCTCCCTTCAGATGATCACGCCCGCGCCTCTTCTGGTGCATTGTGGGGCCGGCGGTGCCGTTTGCAAGCCGCGCCGGCGCCGCAACGGGCCGCGATGCCGCCCATGCAGGAACGGCACTAGCGGGGGACGCGCATCTCGGCTTTAACGCCGCGGATGCCGCCCGCCTCCCCCGCATGATCCTCATCGCCGATCCCTTGTTCTATCTCCTCGCCGCCGTCGCGGTGATCCTGCTCGGCCTTTCCAAGGGCGGCTTCTTCGGGCTGGGCGTAATGGCGCTGCCGCTGATGTCGCTCGAGGTCCCGCCGCTGCAGGCGGCGGCCATCATCCTGCCCACCGTGCTCGCCCAGGACGCGCTCACGGTGTGGACCTATCGGCGGGAGTGGAGCGCGTGGAATCTGCGGATCATGATTCCGAGCATGGCGGCGGGCATCGCCGTTGCGGGCCTGTTCGCGGCCTCGCTCACCGCCGCCCACATCCGGCTGACGATCGGGCTCATTGCCGGCGTCTTCGTGCTGCGGCACTGGCTCGGCGCGCGCTTCGACCGCCTGGCACCGCGGCCGGACCTCGTCACCGGCGTGATCTGCGGCGCCGTCGGCGGCTTCACCACCATGCTGGCCAATGCCGGCGGGCCGGCCTGGCAGATGCATCTCCTGCCGCAGCGGCTCGACAAGCTCACCTATGTCGGCACCTTCACCATGCTGTTCGCCGCCAGCAACCTGATGAAGATTCCGGCCTACGGCGCGCTCGGCCAGCTCACCGGCCAGAACCTCGCGCTCGGCGCGCTCATGCTCCCGCTGGCCGTGCTCGCCAACTATGCCGGCATCTGGCTGGTACGGCGCACCCCGGCCGAGCTGTTCTTCCGCGTCGCTTATGTACTGATGTTCCTGATCGCGCTCGAGCTCATCCGCAGCGGGCTCACCGACATGCTGCTCTCGTGAGCGGTGGCGTGCCGCCATGCAGGAAAGTGGCTGGCGCCGGCCGCGCATCTCGGATTTACCGTAGATCTTTTTGCAAGCGGCAAACTCGGTCTGCTCCCTCCCCCCTTGTGGGGGAGGGCTGGGGAGGGGGGTGGCGCGTGGGGCAATGTGAACGCATCAATCGCACGACCCCAACCCCTCCCCGCGAGGGGGAGGGGAGCGCACCGAGTGCGCGGCGCTGCTTTGCGTCACCCAAAACGCTCCACCTGGACTAACGCCGCGGACGCCGCCCTGCCCCGCATGACCCTCGTCGCCGATCCGCTGTTCTATCTGCTCGCGATCCCGGCGATCGTCGCGCTCGGCCTCGGTAAGGGCGGCTTCGCCGGCGTCGGCATGATCTCGACCCCGCTGCTCGCGCTCTCGGTGCCGCCGCTGCAGGCGGCGGCGATCCTGCTGCCGATCCTCTTATGCCAGGACGCAATCTCGGTCTGGGTCTACCGCCGCGAGTGGAGCGCCTGGAATCTCAAGGTGCTGCTGCCGGGCTCCGTGGTCGGCGTCGGCGCCGCCTGGCTGTTCGCGGCTTACGTGCCCAACGCCTATGTCGAGATCGCCGTCGGCGTCATCGGAATCTGCTTCGTGCTCTACGTGTTTCTCGCCCGTATCCCGGCGCAGGCGCGCCGCCCGAGCGCGGCGGCGGGGATGCTCTGGGGCTCGCTCGCGGGTTTCACCTCGACCATCATCCAGGTCGGTGCCCCGCCCTACCAGGTGCACATCCTGCCGCAGCGGCTCGACAAGTTCACCTTGATCGGCACCACCATCATCTTCTTCGCGCTGGTCAACGTGATGAAGCTCGTGCCGTATGCCGCACTGGGCCAGTTCTCGCCGCGCACGCTTGCGACCTCGGCGGTGCTTCTCCCGTTTGCGGTCGCCAGCAACTTCCTCGGCCTGTGGCTCGCGCGCCGCACCCCGACCGAGCTGTTCTACAAGGTCACCTACCTGCTGATGCTGGTGATCTCGCTCGCCTTGATCTGGCAGGGCGCCGCCGCGTTGCGCGCGGGCTGAAAGGCCGCCGCGCTTCCAGCCGTCCGACGCATTGATCGCCAGCGCCGCCGTTCGTAAGCTCGCCGCTGGCAGGCGCGACATGACCAGTCCCTACGACCTCGACCTCGACCGCAATCCCGCGAATTTCCAGCCGCTCTCTCCCCTGTCGTTCCTGGCGCGGGCGGCGCAGGTGTTTCCCGATCAGACCGCGATCATCCACGGGCGGCTGCGCCGCAGCTACGCCGAGTTCTACGCACGCAGCCGCGCCCTTGCCGGCGCGCTCGCCACGCGCGGCATCGCGCGCGGCGACACTGTTTCCGCGCTGCTCGCCAACACCCCCGCCATGCTCGAATGCCACTACGGCGTGCCGATGAGCGGCGCGGTGCTCAATACCATCAATACCCGGCTCGACGCCGCCGTCGTCGCCTTCCAGCTCGACCACGCCGAGGCCAAGGTGCTGATCGTCGACCGCGAGTTCGGCAGGCTCGCCAAGGACGCGCTCGCGCGCGCCAAGGCCAAGCCGCTGCTGATCGACTACGACGATCCCGAGGCCGGCGGCGCCGGCGAGCGCGTGGGCGCACTCGACTACGACGAGTTCATCGCCTCCGGTGACGCCGGCTTCGCCTGGAGCCTGCCGCGCGACGAATGGGACGCGATCGCCCTCAACTACACCTCCGGCACCACCGGCGACCCCAAGGGCGTGGTCTACCACCACCGCGGCGCCGCGCTGCTCGCGATCGGCAACGTGCTCACCGGCAGCATGCGCAAGCACTGCGTCTACCTCTGGACCTTGCCGATGTTTCACTGCAACGGCTGGTGCTTTCCCTGGACGCTGTCGGTGGTCGCCGGCACCCATGTCTGCCTGCGCCAGGTGCGCGCACGCGCGATGTACGACGCCATCGCCGACCACGAGGTCACGCATCTGTGCGGGGCGCCGATCGTGATGGCGACGCTGCTCAACGCGCCCGCCAAGGAGAAGCGGCCGCTGCCGCACGTGGTCGAGTTCTTCACCGCGGCGGCGCCGCCGCCGGAGGCGGTGCTGGCGGCGATGAAGGCCGCCGGCTTCAACGTCACCCATCTCTACGGGCTGACCGAGACCTACGGCCCCGCCACCGTCAACGAGTGGCGCACCGGCTGGGACGCGCTTTCTCCCGCCGAGCAGGCCGCCAAAAAGGCGCGGCAAGGCGTGCGCTACGTGCCGCTCGAGGCGCTCGACGTGCGCGATCCCGAAACGCTTGCGCCGGTGCCGTGGGACGGCAAGAGCCTGGGCGAGGTGATGTTCCGCGGCAACGTGGTGATGAAGGGCTATCTCAAGAACAAGGCGGCGACCGCGAAGGCGTTCGCCGGCGGCTGGTTTCATTCCGGCGACCTCGGCGTGATCCATCCCGACGGCTACATCCAGCTCAAGGACCGCTCCAAGGACATCATCATCTCCGGCGGCGAGAACATCTCCTCGATCGAGGTCGAGGACGCGCTCTACAAGCATCCGGCGGTGCAGGCCGCCGCCGTGGTCGCCAAGCCGGACGAGAAATGGGGCGAGACCCCCTGCGCCTTCGTCGAGCTCAAGCCGGGCGAGCGCGCGAGCCCGGACGATCTCGCCGCCTGGTGCCGCCAGCATCTCGCCGGCTACAAATGCCCGCGCTTCATCGTGTTCGCGGATCTGCCGAAGACCTCGACCGGCAAGATCCAGAAGTTCAAGCTGCGCGAGATGGCGAAAGAGGTGTGAGGGAGGCACCGGCAAGCGCGCTCCGCATCGATCCGGCCGCCGGTTTCGTCAGCCTCAATTCGTCCTCGCCATGCTCCACCCGCCGGCGCTTGCCGCCGCCGAAGCGTGCGATTCAATCAAAACAAAACCCGTCCGAACGCTCTGCGGGGGCGCGGATCGCATCGTGAAGCCGCGCCTGCGCTCGAGCGCCGCGCTTTGCATGATAGGCGGCGCGCATCGCGCACATCACGTCAGCGAATGGTCGATTTGAATCGCTTCTAGGCGACGCGAAGCAACTTTTCGCCCATGCGTGATCTTCCTCACGCGGCGCGACTGATGTCCGAACTAGTTTGCCGGCCGTGGAGCGGAGTCGGGGCCGCTCGTTTGCACAGCAGAAGCAACAAGGAGAAACGAGATGGCCGCAAACAAGTTCGTGCTCAAGGGGCCGGGCGTCGAAGTCGACTACACCGTCGGCGCAAGCTCCGCCATTCCTGCGCTCGTTTACACCGCCGGCGCGTTCCAGAAGAAGTTCAAGCCCAACGAGGTGGTCTCGGAAGACACCGGCCTGGGACGCCTCGTATCGGTCGCGCTGATCCTGAGCGTCGATGCCGGCGGCGAGCGCTTCGGCTTCTTCCTGCCGTTCATCGACGTGCCGCGCGGCGAGACCGCGCATTTCCACACGGTCGGCATCTACGAGACCTTCAGCGGGCCGAATTCGGTGCCGCACCGGCCTTCGACCTGGCGCTGCATCGAGCTCCACGGCACGGCGCAGAGCGTGATCGTGCCGCTGTAAGAGGCGGAGACCCGCCAGGCAACGCCAAGTCGGCGCGCAGCAGGGTCTTCTTCTCTCGCACCGAGACCCCCGCCGGCAGCAAGGCCGGCGGGGTTTACTGGTTCGCAGGATGGCCTAGCAGATGGCGCTCGATTATTGCGTCCAGCACCATCGGAAGCCGCTCGGATAAACCGCACACCACCTGTTACCCGGTTCGATGCGATATCCTCCGCCTCCATAGCCGGGGCCCGGGCCGTAGCCGGCCGGCGCATATGCGGGCCCTCCCCCGCCTGCGTAGTATCCCGCCGCTGCCGCGGTATAGCCGGCGCCGGCGGCATAACCGGCGCGCCTATAAGCGCGCCGGGTCACTCGGCGATAGCGCCCGTAAGTGACCGCCTGCGCCTGATCGACCCTCAGTTCCACACCACGCTGCGTCGCTTGCGGTGAAACAGGGATGGCCGCGAGGATGGCGGCCGTGAACAGCAGACCGATGATCGTCCAAACTCTCATGACTGCACCTCCACGTTGATGTGGGTTGACGAACTCCCGCCTTAAAACGCCGAAGACATAAGCTGAGGACTTCGCCTCCAGCGAGCCTCCGTCCGACGTGTGGACTTTCGCGCCGAACCCCTCGTCGGGCTCGGCGAGCTTTACGCCGTAAGACAGACGTTCCGTGTGGCGTGCTCGCCGCTCCTGACGCCCGCTCCGTTCGGCCTATGCGACGTTCCCTGACGCCGCGCGTTGCAGTCTGCTGGGGCCCCAGGTATGCCGGCCGGTGGTGGTGGCGCAGGCCTGCCCGACTTGGACGCCTAACGCTAAACCCTGCAGATGAACCGCACATGAACGGACGGTATCCAGGTGGGCTGCGCTGTGCCGAAGATTTAGCGGCGCCTCGATCGGGGCCGTGCCCCAAGCCCATATTCGGAAGCCCGGTCGAGTTGTTGCCACGCTGCACGCTCGCTTCAATCGCCGCCCGCGCAGCGAATGTTTCAGCGGAGCTCTCGCGATCGGCCGCTATCGCTCAGTACCCCACCCATTCCATTGAAGAGAGAGCCTCGATCACCAGCTCCAATAGTGACACCAACAGCGGGTAGGCGGCGGCGGACATCGAATGGGCTTTCGCGTCCAATTGGTCGGCAAAGGTCGAGTACGGTTATCCAGGGCTGAACAGCCGGACATCTACTCTCCCAGCCGGAGGTCCCTTGCGGGCGGCACTTTCACCAGCAGCAACCCGAATGTCCAACTGATGAAGTTTGGACTCACTTAGGTCACTCCAAATCGCATCTTCTAAAGTAGCTCCGCCTATTTGGTGATCATGCGTCTGGGTGCGGCGCTTGCCATCTGTTCCGCCGGCGAGATCACGAACGTCACCCAGGCGTTCCAGCCGTCGGGCCGGTTGTCGTGGGCAAATTCCCAATAGCTTTTGAGATTGAGGTAGCCCTGCGTCGCGGTGCTCAGAGGAATAATGACTCCGAGC
>DATBKV010000294.1:0-4719 GCA_036555745.1 Xanthobacteraceae bacterium
TTCGCCCATCTCGAACGCCAGCTCGACCTCATCGAATACTTTCGGCCGCTCGACAAGCGCGCGACCATGCTGGTCAACCTGCGCAACATCTTCGCGCGCATGCAGCCGACCCGGCAGGACATCCAGACCCTGCACGGCATCGTGGTGGCGCTGACCGAGGGCCGCAAGGGCCCGGCGCGCGGCGGGGTGCTCGACGGCGAGGAGGCAACGGCGCTGCGCGCGCTGCTCGCCGAATATGCCGAGGCCCGTGCACCGGGCGAGCGCGGCCCGGTGCGCGGCCTCTCTCGGCTGCTGCGGCGCAACCCGACCGACGCCGAGCGCGCGCTGTGGGACGGTCTCACCCGCGACCGGCGCCTCGCGGGGCAAGGCTTCAAGCGCCAGGTCCCCGTGGGCGCGCACATCACCGATTTCGTGTCATTCCCGCTGCGCGTGGTGATCGATCTCGAGCCGGCGCAGGAGAGCGCCGCCGCCGCGCAGGCGCGCGCGCACAAGCGCGCCTGGCTGAGCGAGCGCGGCTATCGCGTGATCGCGGTGAAGGCGAGCGCGGTGGAGCAGGATCTGCCGGCGGTGCTCGATCGCTTGGCCGACGCTGCGGCCGGCGGTTAGCGAGAGGCGACAGCACTCCCATGTCGTCCCCGCGAAAGCGGGGACCCACGCTGCCCCACACGGAGGTCGATGGAATAGGTCTGCTGCTTGCCGCACCTGCGGTGACCTAAAGGCCCGCCCGGTTGCCGTCATCCGCGGGGCGGACCATCCAATAATCGCCGTGGGTGAGAGGGCACGCTTCGGCCTCGAATCGCACCTGCACGCGCTACTGGATGCCCGCTTTCGCGGGCATGACAGCGGAGAGGATTGTTTAGGTGAGTGCGCATGCGCTTGCGCCGGGAACGACGGCAAGCGGACGGTCTCAGCCCCGCACCACCTTGAGCGCGGCCGCCGCGCCGGCGCGCAGGAAGCCGATGTCGCTGCCGACGGCGAGAAAGCGCACGTTGCGCTTGGCGAGCGCGACCGCGCGCTCGGCCGTGTGGCAATAGGCGCCCATGATCTTGCCGGCCTTGCTCGCCGCCGCGATGATGCGGTCGAGCTCGCGGTCGACGTCCTTCGACATCGGATCGACGTCGGCGCCGTTCGACAGCGCGATCGACAGATCCGCCGGGCCGAGGAACAGGGCATCGATTCCCGGCGTTGCCGCGATCGCCTCGACATTGTCGAGAGCGGTGCGCGTCTCGATCATGGCGAAGGTCACGGTGAGGTCGTTGGCAGTGCGCAGGTAGGCCTTCTGGTCCGGCATGTTGGCGAGCGTGGTTGCCCGGTGCGGCCCCCAGCTGCGCTCCCCGACCGGCGGAAATTTCGCGCACGCGACGTAGGCGCGCGCATCCGCAGGCGTATTGATCATCGGTGCGATGATGCCCTCGGCGCCGAAGTCGAGCGCGCGGCTCACCGTCGCGAAGGCGCCCACCGGGATGCGCACGATCGGCGCGGCGCCCCCTTGGCGCACCTGTGCGATCGCGCTGAGCAGCGAGGCGGTGTCCCACAATCCGTGCTGGCCATCGAGGGTGACCGCCGGAAAGCCTTCGCGCCCGACGAGCTCGGCGACGAGCGGCGAGGGCAGGCCGCACCAGCCGCTGAGCACGGTCTCGCCCGCGCGCAGCCGGCGGGCGAGCGAGAACGCCGGATCGGTCATCGGCCGACCTTGATCGACTGCACCGCTTTCGCCATCAGCTCGTCCATGGTGCGGCGAATCTGGTGGTCGGAGTCCGCTACGCCCTTGGCGTCGAAGTCGCGCCGGATTTTCCGGAAGACGTCATGGTCGCCCGGCTCCTCGAAGTCGGCCTCGACCACGCTCTTGGCATAGGCCTCGGCCTCGGCGCCCGCGAGCCCGAGCTTTTCCGCCGCCCACAGGCCGAGCAGCTTGTTGCGGCGAGCGGTCGCCTTGAATTTGAGCTCCTCGTCGACCGCGAACTGCTTCTCGAAGCCTTCCTCGCGTTTGTCGAACGTGGTCATGCCTGCCTCGCTGTTTCCGAGCGGCCGCCGCGGCGGCGTTGCGGCACTCGCCAACTGTGACGAGCGCTCCCGCCGCAACCGCTCGCTAACTTGTTTTCGCTTCGGCGATCACGACATTCATCCTCGCCGGCGGCACATGCCGCCTTGCATAGCGGGCGGCGACCGTCAAGGCAACCAAGACTGAAGTGATTCGCACTGTGCACCGGCGCGGAACAAAACCATTCGACGCGATTGTGCTCACCGGCCTGATCGGCTAGTTTGCCGGCGTGGACGCGTCGTGTTGTTCCCGCTCTTAGTCGCGCCGCCACGCGCCGCCGCCGCGGACATCACCTCGAACCGGAGCCACGGCATCCAAGATGGACATCAACAAACCACGGTACACGCCGATGAGCCGCCGTCGCCGCATCTATGAAGGCAAGGCCAAGGTCCTGTACGAAGGACCCGAGCCGGGAACGCTGATCCAGCACTTCAAGGATGACGCGACCGCCTTCAACGCAAAGAAGCACGAGGTGATCGAAGGCAAGGGCGTGCTCAACAACCGAATCTCCGAATACGTCTTTCAGCACCTGAACGAGATCGGGGTTCCGACCCATTTCATCCGGCGCCTCAACATGCGCGAGCAGTTGATCCGGGAGGTCGAGATCATTCCGCTCGAAGTGGTGGTGCGCAACGTCGCGGCCGGCACGCTGGCGCAGCGTCTCGGCCTGGAGGAAGGCACCCAGTTGCCGCGCTCGATCATCGAGTTCAATTACAAGAACGAACAGCTCGGCGACCCGATGGTCTCCGAGGAGCATATCACCGCGTTCGGCTGGGCTACCCCGCAGGAGATCGACGACATCATGGCGCTTGCCATCCGGGTCAACGATTTTCTCTCCGGCCTGTTTCTCGGCGTCGGCATCCGGCTCGTCGATTTCAAGATGGAGACCGGCCGGCTGTGGGAGAACGACCTGATGCGGATCGTGGTGGCGGACGAGATCTCTCCCGATTCCTGCCGGTTGTGGGACATCAAGTCGAGCGAGAAGCTCGACAAGGATCGCTTCCGCCGCGATCTTGGCGGGCTCGTGGAAGCATATACCGAAGTTGCCAAGCGGCTCGGCATCATGAGCGAAGGCGAGCGCGCGCAGGGAAGCGGGCCGGTTCTGGTGAAGGGCTGAGCGCGGGCGCAAGCACGGCGCGCGATTGAGGGCGCCGCCGCCGGCGCCCTTTCTCGTGCCGCCGCTCGCCGGCGGGCGCGCTGATCCGATACCGCCGGCGCGCGGCGAGGGGAGGGAACCCATGCGCGCGGATTTCACCATCGGCCTCGTGGTTCCGTTCGCAACCGACACGGTGCCGGACGAGGGGCTGCAGATGTATCCGGACGTGCGCTTCCGCGCGCGCGGAGTGGGGGTGCGCTCGCTGACGCCGGGCGGCTATGAGAGCGCCTGGGACGCAATCGTCCCGGCCGCCGAACGGCTGGCAGCGGACGGCGCCGACGCCATCATGGTGATCGGCACCTCGCTGACCTTCTATCGCGGCCGCGACTCCCACCACAGGCTGCTGGCCGAACTGCGCTCGGCGACCGCGCTGCCGGTGAGCACCATGAGCCAGGCGGTGGTGGACGGCCTGCGCCGCTTCGCGGCGCGCCGCATCGCCGTGGCCACTGCCTATGATGACGATGTCAACGAGCGGCTGCGGGCGTTTCTCGCCGCCGAGGGCTTCGAGGTGCAGGCGCTCGCTGGATTCGGCCTCCGCGGCTTCGGTGATCCCGCCGGCAAAAGCGAGGCCGACATCATCGCCCTCGGCTCCGACGTCTGCGCCGCCGCGCCGGCGGCCGAGGGCCTGCTGATATCCTGCGGTGGGCTGCGCACCTTGGGCGTCGCCGCGCCGCTCGAGGCGCGGCACGGCATTCCGGTGGTGGCGAGCACGCAGGCGGCGTTCTGGGCAGCGCTGCGGCTCGTGGGCGAAAGCGGCCACGTCGCCGGCCGCGGCAGGCTCCTGGGGCAGGCAGCGGCCGCCGTGCACTGAGCAAGGCTTGTGCCTCAAATGCGGGCTCGCGAGCCGGGCAGGAATTGCAGCGCCGCCGACGCTTGCGGTCCGGCCGATTCGCACGATATCGAAGGCGACACCCCGGCAAGGAAAACCGATGAAAGCCCGTGTCACCGTCACGCTCAAGTCCGGCATCCTCGATCCGCAGGGAAAGGCGATCGAGGGTGCGCTGAAGTCCCTTGGCATTGCCGGCGTGGCAAGCGTACGCCAGGGCAAGGTTTTCGACATCGAGCTCGAAGGGCGCAACCGCAAGGCCGCGGAGGCCACGCTCAGGCAGGCGGCCGACAAGCTCCTCGCCAATACCTTGATCGAGAATTACGATGTGAAGATGATCGGTTGAGGATCGAGGTGATGGGCGGAATGACTGGTCAGTTCATCATCGCCGCGCGTCGCAACGGCGCGCGCGCCGGCGCGTTCGCGCTCGCCCTCGCCCTCGCCCTCGCCCTGGCGGGGCTGCTCGCCGGCGACGCAACGTCGATCGCCGGCGGTGAGCGCGTGGCCGGCGCACCCGCCAGCACCGTCTGGCGCGAGGTCAAGTGGCCGTTCCCAATCGACCAGTGGGGGACCGGACGCGCCTTCCGCTGCAGCGCCGCCGATTGCGGCATCGACATCACGCTCTACCTGCGCGCCAAGCTCGGCTTCTGCAATTGCACCACTGGAGTGTCGGACGACACCGAGCTCGATCGCGTG
>DATBKV010000295.1:0-2183 GCA_036555745.1 Xanthobacteraceae bacterium
GCCTTTCACAACGATCCTGAGAACCCAGCGAGCGTGATCGCGGCCTCGGGCCGGCAGGACGAGGTCGGCACCGCCGAGCGCGAGCTTGCCGCCATGCAGCAGGACCTCGCCGGCATGCTGGCGCAGAAGAGCCGGCTCGCCTCGCTCGGGCTTGCGGTGTCCAAGATCAATCACGACCTGCGCAACCTGCTCACCACCGCGCAGCTCTTTTCCGATCGGCTGGCGCGGCTCACCGATCCGACTGTGCAGCGCTTCGCGCCCAAGCTCGTGCGCGCGATCGAGCGCGCGATCTCGTTCTGCGAATCGACGCTCTCGTATGGCCGCGTGCAGGAGCCGCAGCCCGATCGCCGATTGGTGCCGCTTGATCCTCTGGTCGAGGAGGTGCGCGAGACGCTCGGGCTCGACGCTGACACGCCATTGCGCTGGGTCAGCTCGGTCGAGCGCGGCCTGATGGTGGATGCGGATCCTGACCAGATGTTCCGCGTGCTGGTCAATATCGCGCGCAACGCCGTGCAGGCACTGGAGAGTCGCGCCGCGGCCGATCCCGGGCGCGACCAGGTCCGCATCACCGGCCGGCGCGAGGGTGCGGTGGTGCTGATCGAGGTGTCCGACACCGGCCCCGGCCTCTCGCCGCAGGCGCGCGCGCACCTGTTCGAGGCATTCCAGAGCTCGAACCGCTCCGGCGGCGCCGGCCTCGGGCTGGCGATCGCGGCCGAGCTGGTGCGTGCCCATGGCGGCGAGATCAGGCTCGTCGACGGCACCATCGGGGCGACCTTCCGGGTCACCATCCCGGATCGTGCGGTCGAGCTGCGCGCCCGCCGCGACGAGCGGGCGAGCGCATAGGGCAGGGGCCGCCGCGTGCGCTGCCCGCCTTGCCATGGCGGCGCGAAGCCTATAGCTATGCGGCCATTCCCCGCCGCTGGCGGGGTCCCGCGCGAAGCGCTCAGCGCCCGTAGCTCAGCTGGATAGAGCACCAGACTACGAATCTGGGGGTCGGAGGTTCGAATCCTTCCGGGCGCGCCATTTCAATTGATGTCCGGCCCGGAGACATAGGTAACGGATCGTACCGGAGACATGGGTGACAACCTCGCGCCGATCGGGTTGTCGAGGGTTGCAGGGTCCATTGCTCCAGATTTCGATAGCGCCGAACAGATCCGGTCTTGCGGTGTTCTGGCGGCGACGCATTCATGGCATGGCCTGCCGCTGTTCAAGCAAGCTGGCTTCAGCTTGTCTCAACTGACGAAGTCCTCGTTCGATTTCGCGCGTCAATTGCTTTGATCGAGCCATGTCAAGATGGCCAATGCCTCATTTAGGCGTCCGGAAGTTGCTCCAGAACTGGAGATGGGCCGCTTGGCCCGTGGGTGACGGCCCAGCGATTTGATCAAACGCATCACCTGTGCGGCGCCATTGTTGCTAGGATGATGGGGGATTGGTCGAGGCAGTCGCAGCCATCTATCGCGCAAGTCTTCTATCGCGCAAGTCTTCCAGGGAAAGTCGCATGGGACTGCGTTCAAACGATGCCTTCTGGCGCCTTGGATTCGAGCCGCTTCTTGATCGCGTCGGAAGCCGCAAAGCCGGCTTGACGCATGGGGAAGCGCGGGAACGCCTCTTGCAGTTTGGTCCGAACACGCGTGTCGAGCGGCGTCGAATGTGGCTGCCGACAATGCTGGCGAAGCGTTTTGCCGAACCGCTGGTGGCGATTCTGCTGATCGCGGCTGCGATCTCAGGCGTAACTGGCGATTTCGCGAGCTTCGCTATCATCCTTATCGTCGTCACCTTGTCCATCGTGCTCGACGTCGCTCAGGAGCAGCGCGCGGCGGAAGCAGCCCAAGCGCTTCGACGCTCTGTGGCTATTCATGCCGATGTCCACCGTGATGAAGCAATCGTGTCAATCCCGGTGGAAGAGGTCGTCCCCGGTGATGTTGTTGAGCTCAGGGCCGGAGACCTCGTCCCAGCGGACGGTGTCGTTCTTCACAGCCGCAACGTTCATGTCAATGAGGCTTTGATGACTGGGGAGCCCTTCCCGGTCGAGAAGAACGCGAATACGTGTATCGCCGAGAGCCCGGCCGAGGCGTCCAATGCCTTGTTTGCCGGAACTTCCGTGGTGAGCGGCGAAGCGACCATGCTGGTCGTCGCGACCGGCGGCCAGACGCGGTTTGGAGGAATTGCGGCGGCACTGAATG
>DATBKV010000296.1:0-17478 GCA_036555745.1 Xanthobacteraceae bacterium
GAGCCGAGCGAAATTTGCTCTAGAAGCCGAGTGAGGAGAACTGAAATGGCCAGATTTTTAGTAACAGCAGCGGTCGCGGTCAGCACATTGTTATTCGGTTCCACCCCCGGAAATGCTGCCAAGCCCATAACTGGGAATGACTGGCTTAATGAGTGCAGCTCATCAGATGAAGGATTAAAGTTAGGGTGCGTAGCTTATGTCCTCGGCATCGGAGATGCTCTTTTTGTATGGGAACATATTTCTTTCAAAACGGCCATTGCCTGCATTCCTGACTCGTATAACGGTGGACAATTATTGGATGTTGGTGTGCGGTTTATTAAAGAGCATGCCAAAGATCGACACCGGGCCGCCGGAATACTGTTGACAGAAGCCTTTGCGGAAGCATGGCCTTGCAACCAAAAGGGTGATTAAAAAACCCCACTCCCGAACAGGAGTATTGGAGGCGGAGAAGTTGATGAACAAGGCGGCAGCGGTTGCTTGGGTTTACGATTCGGCACCGTGAAGATGCGGCCGACCACGATGCCGTCATTCAACCTCGGCTTCGATTCGCTCAAGCACGAGGTCCGCGTCGAGCCATGGCTTGTGCTCAGCGTGATAGCGATAGATTGATCGATGAAACTCGGTCGGAGGCCAACGCTTCGAATTGTTGGGGACGTCCTCTTCCAGCCAAATGGCCGGTTGCAACCGTCTCATCCTTTTCAGATAGCGCGGCGGGTGCGGTCTCGTAATACGTCCGCGATCGGCTTAATAAGAGGCCATGCCATTGGCCCCTCAGCTACGACAATGGGTGCTGTTGACGCGAGCGCTGTTCGTAACCTTACCTGTAAGTCTTGCTGATTGATCGCAGCGAGGTACGTCGACTGCGAAGGTATAGGCGTATCTTCGGGAAAGAACTGATCGATCTCAACGTTCAGCGAGCGCTTTCCTTTGATCGAGAATGGGCGCCCAGCGAGTGTAGTTTTCCCCGACCCCGTCAGGCCTTCCAATACGATCAGTCGCACTCCTGCTCGGCATTCGGTTGCAAGCCAGCGCGCGAATGCTCCGCGAAGCTTGCAGGAAGGGATTCGGATTTTTTTGCTTTGCTTGCAACGGGTGCATTACCTCCGTCCCCGGCCAGCCGTTTCCATCGTCTTGGTGAGTCGCATTGCCCGCGCTCACCGCCACCTCTCCTTGCCCCACTCCTCCTCCGCTTCCCGCTTCACAGCCGGCGCCTCCGCATTCTTGAACTTCAGCCAGTCGCGACAACGCCCGCTCCTGTAGCGCGAGCCGAGGCGCTTCGACACAATGCCTTCAAGCCCAAGCTTGCAAGCGTGGCGGAATACGACGTCGCCGGGGTGTGCGAGATGTTCGTTCAGCCGGACGCCGGCAGGGCACCGCCGCAACAGGCTGGCCAAGGTGGCCTTGCGGACCTCAATCGGCTCATGCCGCAGGTCCTTGCCGTCCAGCTCCAGCAGGTCGAAGGCGTACAGGAAGACGTGCTGCCCCTTCGGCTTCTGGCGCAGCCGCTCGAAGAACGCGAGCCCAGTGTCGTCGCAGGCCACTGCCTCGTCATCGATCAGGCAGGACCACACCTTGAGCGCATTTACCGCCTCGACGATGAGCGGATAACGGGGCGACCAGTCATGGCCGTTGCGGGTGAGGAGACGGACGCCAATGGAATCACGCCTCGCCATCATGCGGAAGCCGTCGTGCTTGATCTCGTGAATCCAGTTCGGGCCGGTAGGTGGCTTGTCGGCTGGCGATGGGAGGCAGGGCTCGATGAAGCCGGCGGGGCGAACGCGATACAGCATGGAGCCGGTATAGCGCGCTGGCGATGGGAGTCGATCAGAAGCCCCGGCCAGCATGGGAGTACGAGCCGGGGCTCCGCGGCCAGCCGCGCTTCGGGCTAATGGCGGCTAACCGCTCGATGAGGATAGCACAAGAAGAAGCCCTCGGCAGGTGCGACCGAGCCGAGGGCTTACGGCCGTGCTATTTCTGTGGATGGGAGTAACAGTGCAGGCCGCAAACGCATCGTAGACATACTTCGGGGCCGCATACCTGTGACGTACGTCACAGGTCATCATCCGCCCCATCTCGATCCCCGACCCATCGTCCCCTCACATACCGCCCCGCCACGCCGCAGATTTGGCCGCCCAGCGGCTGGGGGTGCGGAGGGGGTGGTGAGGTGGTGGGTGGGGTGTGGGAGGGCATCAGTGACCCCTAGAAACCTTACGTCGGACCTTACGTAGGAAATCCAGGACCCATCAAATAGCCCATAAAATATGGATGTTTCCGAACATCGAACCGTCAACCTGAAGAACATCCCAGTGATGGTGATGGCGGCGGAAGCCTCCTATCACCAGGTCTACGATCACTGCACCGCCAAGTATCTCAAGCAGGCCGGGGTCAAGACCGACTATATCCGTCTGCAGGACAAGGGCATCCACGGCAACGGCCACATGGTCATGATCGAGAAGAACAACCTCGACATCGCGCGGGTGGTCGACGACTGGCTGCAGAACAACGTGCGGTAACCTCGGTTGCGTCGCGCTTCGTTGTCGCAACGTGACGCTTCAGTCGGGCTCGAACGCGTTCTTGTAGTCGATCTTGAGCGCGGAGTTCTGCTCGTCCTTCTGCAGATAGAGATTGCCGATTGCGAGCGCGTCGAGCTCGGTGCCCATGAAGCAGCGAAAAGCCTCCTCCGGGGTGCGCACGATCGGCTCGCCGCGCACGTTGAAGCTGGTATTGACCAGGACCGGGCAACCGGTCGTGCGCTTGAAGGCCGACAGCAGTGCGTGGAAGCGCGGGTTGGTCTCGGCGTGGACGGTCTGCACGCGCGCGGAGTAATCGACATGCGTGACCGCCGGAATGTCCGAGCGCGGCACGTTGAGCTTGTCGATGCCGAACAGCGCCTGCTCCTGCGCCGTCATCACCCGGCGCCTCCCCTCGGCGACATCGGCGACCAGCAGCATGTAGGGGCTCTCGCTGTCGAGCTCGAACCACTCGGAGACGTCCTCGTGCAACACCGCGGGCGCGAACGGTCGGAACGATTCGCGGTATTTGATCTTGAGATTGAGCGCCGACTGCATGGACGATGAGCGCGCATCCGCGATGATCGAGCGGTTGCCCAGCGCGCGCGGCCCGAATTCCATGCGTCCCTGAAACCAGCCGAGCGCCTTGCCGTCGGCGAGGTCGCCGGCGGCCCGTGCGATCGCATCATCTTCCTTGAGCCGCACGAAGCGCGCGCCGGCGCGCTGCAGGCGGTCGGCGCATTCGTCGTCGTCATAGCCGGGCCCGAGATAGGCCCCGTTCATGCCGTCGAGCTGGTTGTCCAGGCGGCGGGGCTGGCCCTGGTTCAGATGATAGGCGGCGAGCGCCGCTCCCAGTGCACCGCCGGCATCGCCGGCCGCCGGCTGGATCCAGATGCGCTTGAACTTCCCCTCGCGCAGCACCTTGCCGTTGGCGACGCAGTTGAGCGCGACACCGCCGGCGAGGCAGAGGTTCTCGGCTCCGGTCTCGGCCGCGAGCGAGCGGGTGAGCCGCAGCATGATCTCCTCGGTCACCGCCTGGATCGAAGCGGCCAGATCCATGTGACGCTGGTCGAGCAGCTCCTGCGGCTTACGGGCGGGCCCGCCAAACAGCGCATCGAACCTCTCGTTGGTCATGCGCAGGCCGGTGCAGTAGTCGAAATAGGACTGATCCAGCCGGAAGGTGCCGTCGGGCTTGAGGTCGATCAGCTTCTCGAAAATGAGATCGGCAAACTTCGGCTCCCCGTAGGGCGCAAGCCCCATCACCTTGTATTCGCCGGAGTTCACCTTGAAGCCGGTGTAGTAGGTGAAGGCCGAATAGAGCAGCCCGAGCGAGTGCGGGAAGTGCAATTCCTTGCGCATCTCCAGGTGATTGCCGCGTCCGAACGCGACCGAGGTGGTCGCCCACTCGCCGACGCCGTCCATGGTGAGGATGGCCGCCTCCTCGAACAGCGAGGGAAAGAACGCGGAAGCCGCGTGGCTCTGGTGATGCTCGGTGAACAGGAGTTTGCGCTCCCAGTCGAAGTCGGGATCGAAAGCGCGCAGCTCGTCGCGCAAGAGCTGCTTCTGGAACAGCTTCTCCTTCAGCCAGAGCGGGATTGCCATGCGGAAGGAGCGGAAGCCGCGCGGCGCAAAGGCGAGATAGGTTTCGAGCAGACGCTCGAACTTGAGGAACGGCTTGTCGTAGAACGCGACATAGTCCACTTCGCCGAGACCGATGCCGCCTTCCTCCAGGCAATAGGCGAGCGCGTGACGCGGAAACCGGGAGTCGTGCTTCTTGCGCGTGAACCGCTCCTCCTGGGCGGCGGCGACAATGCGTCCGTCGACGAGGAGCGCCGCGGCGCTGTCGTGATAGAACGCGGAGATTCCGACAATTCGCATGCGCGGCCCTTCGCGGCTTGCAGGCTAGCGCATGTCCCGGAAAAATAGGAACCGGTCTTCCGATAAGGACATGCGCAAACACGAGAACCTAGAGCGCATCGCGATTCGACCCAATTGCGATGCGCTCTAGAACAGAGTGTAGATGAACGGCGCGATCGCTGAGCCCTTGGTGAGCACCACGAGGCCGCCGAAGATCACCATCATGACGAAGATCGGGATCAGCCAATACTTCTTTCGGGCCCGCAGAAAGAACGAGAACTCGCGCAGGAACGACAGCATCGGGCTCAGAACTGGTTCTTCATGGACTCCGCCGACGGCCCCGGCGGGGTTCGCTCGATCCAGTAGCTCGCGGCATCGGGATCGCGGCGCAGCCGCAGCGGATCCTTGCCCAACAGGCGCATCAGCAGCGCGATCGGCGTGACCGTCAGGTAGAACAGCATGGCCATCACGATGGGGCTGACGATCCGGTAGAGCAGCGCGCCGAGCTTCAGCCAGGCCTTGTTGAGCGGCGAAAGCGGCGCCGTCCACAGCAAGGCCAGCGCCGCGAACGCGACCGCCAGCGCGAGCGCCCACCAGCGGATCGGTTGCCCGCGCACGAGCGGCCAGCACCCGACGACCAGGAAGAACGCTGCGACCAGCAGACCGAAACTGCGGTCCGAGGAGGGCTTGATCTCCTCCGGCCGGCTGAAGTCCTCGTGCGTCATCGCGCCGGGTGTCCGTCGCGGGCAAGCGCGCCGTCGCGCTGGCACGACATGGGCGGGATCGCCGTCTTTGGCCTGACGAAGTCCACTCCGGCCTCGCTTCTCACCATTGGCGGCCGGTCAGCCGGCCGAGGAGCTTCGATGACAGCACGGCTTCGGCCGCCACCGCATGGCCGATTCCGTTCCAGTGCCCGTCGTGCGGATACTCGAAGCGCTGGGCATGCGCGGCAAAGTGCGCAAAGAAGCGCGGATCGAGGTCGATGACCTCGTAACCGAGCGATTCCGCCTTGCTGCGAAACGCCTTGCGCATGAGATCGAAATAGCTGCCTTTGCCGCTCGCTTCGGCATCCGGATAGCGGAAACCGTCGAGCGTGAACAGCACCCGATCCGGCGGCAGGCCCACCACCGTCGGAAGGTCGCGGAACACCGCCTCGATGACCGCCAGCGAAGCCTTGATGCGCGGCGGATCCACGGCGGCGCTGGTGTTGCCGGCGTAGGGCTCCGCCGCCGCAGCCGGGCCGCCGAGAAAGAAATCGCGGATTTCGCGCCAGGCGTAGGTGAACTGCAGGTTGAAGAAGACGTAGCGCGCGAGCGCGCTGTGGCTGAGCGCCGCGCGCAGCCATCCCGGACGATATTCCACCAGCTGCAGATGCAGATTCCCGTCGGCTCCGGGCGCGTAAACCCACCACCCCGGGCCGGTATTGTAGGCGATATGGCTCTCGTCGAAGTCGTTGCCGACCACGTTGATGACGACGGCGCGGGCGCCGTAGTCGTGCACGGCGTGGCCAGCCCAGATCAGGTATTGGCTCAGCGGGGCCCCCGAGGCACCGAAACTATACACCCGCAACCGGCCCTTGAGCTCGCCCGCGAGGCGTCCGTACAGCGTCTGCGCGTACGGGACCATCATGGCTTCGACGTAGGAATCGCCGATGATCGCGAGCAGCGGCGTTTCGTCGTCCTTGCGGTAATTCTGGTCGTTGACCCACCCGGCGTCGTTGACCCGCCGGTGATTGACCATCTCGAAATCCCAGCCGCGCGAGAACGTGACATCGCGATCGGGGGTGAAGTGGAAGACCGGATTTTCAGCGGTAACGGGATGGGAACGCAGGCCCGACTGCACCGGCAGGAACCGCAGCACAATTTCGGCCGCGCCCAGGCAGAGCACGACCGTGAGCGCGACCGTGATCAGTGCGAAGGCGAAATGGCGCCCGCCGGCGCCGGGTTGCCGGCTTTCGCCTGCCGGCTCGCCTTGCGGCGTCTTGGACTTGCTTGCGCCCATTCGATCGGCCGTCGCTCGTGCACTCTTTGGTCCGGCCACCGTCGACTCTCGCAACACCGCGGTCCGCGCCGTGCGGAATTACGAGGCCATCGAAACCGGATATGCGCCAGCCACCCCCTCTGGAGTATAGCCGCGCTACCCTGGGTTACCAACCGGTTCAATGCCGAGGGGTGTCGCTCGCCATCGCGGTGGTACTTTGCCGCGCCAGCGTATTCCACGCGGAGAAGCTCGCGGTCGCCATGGCTGCGCCGAGCCCGGCGCCAGGTTGAGGAAACCAAACGCGCCGCCGTGCGTTTTAACAGCCCGAAGGACCTCGCGTCGGTGTCATGAGTCTTACCCAAACGCAGCTCGCAACCGTTCTGGAAGCGCTCCGCCGCGCGCAAGGCGAGCTCGCCGCTTATCTGGCCTCCTGCGATCACGATGCCGAACTGACCATCGCCAAGCTGGTGGGCATTCTCGAGCGCCGTGAGGTCGTGCGCGCGGCGCGACTGCTCAATACCTTGGCGCGCGCGAAGGCCGGCAAGCGCGGCCCTCGGAATGCGCCAGGGCAAGGCAAAGCTCGCGAGCTGACGTCGCCTGTGCCGGCCACGGAGGGCTTATCGGATCGGACCCGCGCCCGGGCGATCCCGGCATAGGCTCTCCCATCGAGCAGCGCACCGGCGCGCGCCGCCGCGCGCGCGGAACTCGGCTGCGCGGGGCGCGTTACGGGTGCGCAGTGGCGGGGGCGACCCACGGGAGGCGGCAGGCCACGCCTGTGCGAGGACGATGACGAACTATTTCAAGCTGCCGACCTGGGCCGACGATCGGCAAGTCCATGCGGTGGTCGAAACGCCGCGCGGCAGCCGGGTCAAGTTGGAGTTTGATCCCAAGCTTGGCGCGTTTACCTTGGCCAAACCGCTGTTTGCCGGGCTGACCTATCCGTACGACTGGGGCTTCATTCCGTCCACCAAGGCCGACGACGGCGATCCGCTCGACGTGCTCATCATTCACGACGCGGCGACCTATCCCGGGCTGGTGCTCAAATGCAAGCCGGTCGGCATTCTCGAAGTGGTGCAGAGGTCGAACGGCAAGAAGGAGCGCAATGATCGCGTCTTCGTCGTGCCGGACCGCTCCCCGTTCGAAGGCGAGTTGCAGGACGTGCGTCACCTGCCGGCGCGCGCAATCGACGAGCTCGAGAAATTCTTCGCCGCAACCAACGCGCTGGAATCGAAGAAGCTGGAATTTCAGGGCTGGCACGGTCCCACCAGGGCGATCAAGGCGATCAGGAAAGCCGCTCGTTGAGCATTTTAGAGCAGTGCCGACGCAGCGATGCGGTCGGCTATTTCTGCCGCGGCGGCTGCAGATGGTCGCCGGCGGTGACGAACTTGCCCGCGAGCTTGCCGCGCACCGCCTCCAGCAATGTATGCGCGGCGTTGCGCACCTCCTCCTGGATGGCGGTGTCGGCGTCGAGCTCGGCGTGGCTGGTGGCGTAAGGCTTCCAGTATCCGATATAGCGGTCGAGCTCGGCGGTCGGGCCGGCGGGACAAAGGTGCATGAAGCGGAGCCAGTCGGAGATGCTGCGCCGGACATTCTCCGCGCCTTCGACATCGCCGTGCACCACGACGCTGAACACGCGGCCCGCGAGATGGCGCGGATAATCCCAGCCCGCGAGCTCGATCTCTTTGGCGAGCTCGGCGTCCTTGCCCTGGGTCCGCGTCGGGTCGGGGTTGCCGCCGTCGGCGCACACGAGCCGGTCCATCATGAGCTTGAGCGGCGAGGACACCTGATACCAGTTCACCGGCGTGACGATCATGATGCCGTGGGCGGCCACCCACATCGGATAGATGTCGTTCATCCAGTCCTGGGTCTGCCCGAGCGAGTAGTTCGGATAACACGAGCACGGCCAGTGGCACAGCGCCGCCGCCGTCGAGAAACACGCCTTGCAGGGATGGATCCGGCGCCCGTACTCGGACGCAAGCCGGCTCAAGTCGAGGAGCGTGATCTCGACGTCCGGCGAAGCGGCAAACACCTGGCGCGCGATTTCCACCAGGCGATAGGACTTCGACATTTCGCCCGGGCAGGTGTGCTCGCTGCGGGACGAGCAGTTGATCAGAAGAATGGCCGGTGTGCTGCGTTCGTCATGGCGTCGCTGCGCATCCAAGATCGCCGCCCGCGCTGCCAGCCAATCGATCGACAGATCGTAGCTCGGGTCGGCGAATTGGTTGCCGGCCTTGCGCGTGCGCAGGCTCTTGCGATGGTGAGCGTAGGCGTCCCAGGCGGCGGCTGCGACCTTGCCGAGCTCGGCCGCGAGCGGCTCAAAGGCTGGATCCTGGAATTGCGCCAGAAAGCGGCGGCGGAATTCGCTCTCGTCGAGACGCGGGCTCGGCATTCCTTTGCGCGGCGTCGCCTTCGACATGTTGCCTGCTCCATATCGGCGGGCGAGATCGGATGCCGGGGCGGCATCCGCGGCCGATGCCAGGGCAGTCCTGCGCGCACGGCTCTCGGCGCTACCCCTACGTGCCGCGCACCACTGGAGCCGCGACTTCGCCCTGTTTGCGCAAGGCCAATGACGACAAGGAGTAACCGGCCGCAAAGTTCCTTCGCTTGTGCATGTCTCGAAGATTGCGGCGCCCGACGGAACGATGATGCCGAGAACGGATGCGGCTGCGGCTGATCGACGCCGGCGCGCGGCGCCTGGCGTGGAACTTTCGTCGGTTAGAGGATTTATCCTTAAAATCTGATGTCGTAGTGGCCTTTCCCATGCTGTTCGAACACTTCAGCAACAGAGCCGAAGAATGCGTCAGGGTGGCGCAGCGCACGACCTCGCCCCGTGACCGTGAGCTTCTGCTCGAAATGGCGCGGGCGTGGTGCGGCATGGCGCGTGACACCCACGCCGCCGGTCCCGGGGAATCCTCGCAGCAGGAGAAAATGCCGCACCGCGACGCGCAGCACTAGACTGCCACGTGGTCGGCGTTCCACCAGTCGGCACCAATAGCGATTTGCGCCTGCGTGGCGCCAATCCACGCTGCGACCGGCGCCGCCGATCAGCATAGCCGAGCGACACCGTCGACCATGCGCAACCACCCGGCGTTTGAATGGATGGCGCGGGTGGGCTACGCAGCGCGCGGGGTGGTGTTTCTGATCGTCGGCACTTTGGCGGTGCTGGCCGCGGTCGGCGCTTATCACAGTACGATCGATACCAGGGACGCGTTGCGCGCCACACTGGGACAACCGGTCGGCCGCCTTCTGCTCGCGCTCATCGCCGCCGGTTTTCTGTGCTTTGCCGCCTGGCGATTGGCGCAGGCCCTGCTCGACGCAGATCACTGCGGCAACGACCTCAAGGCGCTGGCGCGGCGCGGCGTCTACGCGGTGGCGGCTCTCTTCTATCTGGGCTTCGCCGCCGCGGCCGTGACGACTGCGCTGGGATGGGACCGCGGCGCCAGCAGCGACCAACTCGCGCACGACTGGATCGCGTGGCTGCTCGGCAGGCCGCTCGGGCAGTGGATGGTCGCGGTAATCGGCGTGGCGATCGCCGCGACCGGCGTCGGCATCGGCATCGCCGGGGTGATGGGCAAATTCAAGCGCCGCCTGGAGCTCGACCCTGAGCCGCGGCGGCTGGTGGCGGCGCTCGGAAGCTTCGGCTTCGTCGCGCGCGCGGTCGTGTTCGTGATGATGGGGCTTTTTCTGCTGTTCGCCGCCGTCGATTCCAATTATCACGAGGCGAAGGGATTTTCCGGGGCGTTGCGCGTCATCCAGCGGCAGCCCTACGGCTCGGCCCTGCTCGGACTCACGGCCGCCGGGCTGTTCGCGTTCGGCATCTATGGCATCGCCGAAAGCCTCTCGCGGCGCATCGACGCGCCGACTCTGCGGCAAGCTGCGTCGAAGGCGGGGCTCGAAGCCCGCTGACCGCAGCGGGTCGGCCGCTCAGCTCGCCTCGCGCAGCTTCACGGCGCTTTCGAGATCGACCGAGACGAGCTGGGAGACACCGCGCTCCGCCATGGTGACGCCGTAGAGGCGATTCATCCGCGCCATCGTGATCGGATTGTGCGTGATGATCACGAAGCGCGTGTCGGTCGAGCGCGTCATCTCGTCGAGCAGGTCGCAGAAGCGCTCGATGTTGTGATCGTCGAGCGGGGCGTCGACCTCGTCGAGCACGCAGATCGGCGCCGGATTGGTGAGGAACACCGCGAAGATCAGCGCCAGCGCGGTAAGCGCCTGCTCGCCGCCGGACAGCAGCGAGAGCGTGGCCGGCTTCTTGCCCGGCGGCCTGGCGATGATTTCCAACCCCGCCTCGAGCGGGTCCTCGTGCTCGATCAGCTGCAGCTCGGCGGTGCCGCCGCCGAACAGCTCCGTGAACAGATGCTTGAAATGGCTGTTGACCACCTCGAACGAGGCCAGCAGCCGCTCGCGCGCCTCGCGATTGAGGTTCTGGATGCCCTGCCGCAGCCGCTTGATCGCTTCCACCAGGTCGTCGCGCTCGCTCGTGAGCGAGCCATGCTGCGCTGTGACCTCGGTAAGCTCTTCCTCGGCGCGCAAGTTGACGGCGCCCAACCGCTCGCGCTCGCGGCGCAGGCGCTCGAGCGTGGCCTCCACCTGCGCGACTTCTGGCAGCGGCTTGTCCGCCTCGACGCCGGCGAGCTGGGCGACCTCGGACGGCTCGACCTCGAGCATCTCGCGGATCTCGTGGGCGATATCGGCGAGCCGGCGGTTGGCGCCTTGGAAGCGCTCCTCGGCGCGTGCCGCGTCCTCGCGCGCCAGACCCATGGCTTCGAGCGCCGCGCGCGCGGCACGATCGGCGTCGGCGAGCGCGTTCTCCCCCTGCGCGAGCTGATCGGCGGCGCTGCGCCGTGCCGCTTCCGCACTCTCCACTTCCCCGATCAGCGCACGCCGCTTCTCCTCGAACTGACGCGGGGCATCTTCGAGCCCGGCGCGCTCGCGCTTTGCCTCCTCGACCCGGGCGTCGAGCGTCTCGATCTGGGCGGCCGCGCTGGCGTGGCGCGTGCTCCAGGCCGCGCGCTCGCCGGTGATGGCGGCGAGCCGGCGCGCGGCAATCTCGGCTTCGCGCGCGAGCGCCTGCGCTTCCGCGCGCACCTCGGCAAGCCGCGCGCGTCGGCCTTCGATCTCCCCGCGCACGCCGGCAAGCCGCGTCTCGATCTGGGCGGAAGGCGGCAGCGCCGCGAGTGCGCGCTCCGCCTCGCCGCGGGCGGCGGCGGCCTCGTCGCGGCTCGCGCTCAGGCGGGCAGTCGCCTCGGCGAGCGCCGATACCCGGCTGGCATTTCGGCTGCGCTCGCGTTCGGTTTCGGCGTGGCGCTCGCGCGCGGCGCGGGCGTCGTGCTGCAGCGCGCGCCAGCACTCGCGTGCCGCACTGTCGGCCGCGGCCGCGGCCGCGGCCTCCGCCTCGGCGCCGGTCGCCGCGCGCTGCTTGGCTTCGATATCGCGGCGCGCATCCTCGAGCTCGGCCTCGATGTCGGCGAGGCGGTTCTTGCCGGCGAGCCGCCGGGCGGCGCCGGTCGGTGCATTGGCGGCTACCGAGAAGCCGTCCCAGCGCCAGAGGTCACCCTCGCGCGACACCAGCCGCTGGCCGGGCTTGAGCAGCGCGGCGAGCTGCGCGGCCTGCGCGCGCGCGATGACCCCGATCTGCCGCAGCCGGCGCGCCAGCTGCGGCGGCGCCTTGACGTGGTCCGCGAGCGCTTCAACGGCGTCGGGCAGTGCCGGATCGTTGGGATCGATGTCGGCCCCCGCCCAACGCATCGGGGCGGAGGGGTCTACCGGAGCTTCCAGATCATCCCCGAGTGCGGCGCCGAGCGCGGCCTCGTAGCCCTTGTCGACGGCGAGGTCGTCGATCACCGCCGGCCACATGTTTTTGGTGTCGATGTGCAGCAGCTTGGCCAGCGTCTTGGCTTCGGCGTCGAGGCGCTGGGCGCGGCGCTCGGCGTCCGCCAGCGGGACGCGCGCGAGGTCGAGCGCCTGGCGGGCGGCCGAATGCGCGGCCTCCGCGCGCACCGCCGCGGCTTCCGCTTCCGTGACCGCGGCCTGCGCGGCGTCAGCGGCGCTCGCCAGCGCCGCCAGATCCGTGCCCTGCGCGCCCTCCAGCTCGAGCTTGCTCAGCTCGCTCGCGACCGCCGCGATTTCGCCAACGAGGCGGCCGGCCCGCTCGCCATGCTCGCGCGCGGCATTCTCCAGCGCATGCCGGCGCGCGGTGAGGTCGGCGAGCGCGCCGGTGAGCTCGTCGAACGCCTTTTCCGAGGCCGCAACCGCGCCGTCGGCTTCCACGACGCGGCTGTTGGTCTCGGCGCGCCGGGCGTCGTTGGCCGCGGTTTCGCGCGCGAGCGCCTCTTGCTCCTCAGCGAGGCGAGCGAGGGCAGCCTCCGCATCGGCGGCGAGGCGCCGCTCGCGCTCGATGTCGTCGCCGAGCTGGACGAGGCGCCGGTCGAGCTCGGCCATGCGCTCCTTGGCGCGCGTCTCCTCGCGCTCCAGGGCCTCGCGCGCCATCAGCAGCCGTTGCAGCGCGGCGGCGGCGCGGGCCTCGGCCTCGCGCAGCGCCGGCAGTTCGGCGGCAGCGAGCGCCTGGCGCTTCGACGCCTCGGCCTGTTCGCCGGTGCGCTCGGCGACCACGCGCACGGCGGCGTTCTTGCCGCCTTCGGCCTCGGCCAGTTCGGCATTGGCGCCGACCCAGCGCAGGTGAAACAGCGTCGCCTCCGCCTTGCGCACCTGTTGCGCGACCGCGCGGTAGCGGACCGCCTGGCGGGCCTGGCGTTTGAGCGCATCCATCTGCGCCGCCAGCTGATTGATCACATCCTCCAGCCGCGCCAGGTTTTGCTCCGCCGCGCGCAGCCGCAGCTCCGCCTCGTGTCGGCGGGCGTGCAGGCCGGAGATGCCGGCCGCCTCCTCGAGCACGCGCCGGCGCTGCTCGGGCTTGGCCTGGATGATCTCGCCGATGCGGCCCTGATGCACCATCGAGGGCGAGCGCGAGCCGGTGGAGGCGTCGGCGAACAGGATTTGCACGTCGCGAGCCCGCACCTCGCGCCCGTTGATGCGGTAGGTCGAGCCGGAGTCGCGCTCGATGCGGCGCGCTACGTCCAGCGTCTCGTGCTCGTTGAACTGGGCGGGCGCCTTGCGCGCGCTGTTGTCGATCTGGATCGCGACCTCGGCGTTGTTGCGCCCCGGCCGGTTGTTGGTGCCGGAGAAGATCACGTCGTCCATGTCGGCGGCGCGCAGCGACTTGTGCGAGGTCTCGCCCATGACCCAACGCAACGCTTCAACCAGGTTCGACTTGCCGCAGCCGTTCGGGCCGACCACCCCGGTCAGCCCCGGCGCGATCAGGAAATCCGTGGGCTCCACGAAGGACTTGAAGCCGAGCAGACGTAGCCGCGTGAGTTTCATCGAAACGCCGTTCCGCTAACTGACGGGCTCGCCCCGACGAAATCGTTCGGGGCCCGGGCCCATGGGCTGGGTCGAGCGCGGGAGGGAGGGACGCCGCATCGACCGGAGAATGAATCGCCGACTGCGATTCCGCAACAGAAGGAAGACGTTATCCCGCCCCGCATGGCCAAGCCGACGGCGGCCGGGCCGGCCTCGGCCCGCGACGCCCGCCATCCGCCCTAGCAATGGAAAAAATGGTTAAAAAACCGTTATCAGCCCTTGAGATAGGGAGCGATCTGCTTGTCGAGCTCCTCGACCGTGAGCGCCCCGCGGAAAATCTTGCCGTTGATGAAGAAGGTCGGGGTGGAGTTCACGTTGAACTTCGTCGCCGCACGCTTGCGGCTCTCCTCGATGCCGTCGAGCATCTTCTGATTCGCCAGGCAGGCGTCGAAGCTCTGCTGGGTGAAGCCGGCCTGCTTGGCGATCTCGAACATCGGCTGCAGCGGCTTCTGCACGACCCAGTCCTTCTGCTGCGCGAAGAACGTGTCAACCAATGGAAAATATTTGTCGTTGCCGGCGCAGCGGGCAAGCATCGAGGCGGCCGCCGCCAGCGGATCCAACGGAAATTCCCGGAAAATGAAGCGAACCTTCCCGGTATCGATGTATTTCTTCTTCAGCTCCGGATAGGTGGTCTCGTGGAAGTGGCTGCAATGCGGGCAGGTCATCGAGGCGTATTCGATGATCGTGACCGGGGCATTTTCGGCGCCTTGGATTTCGTCGCCGAGCGGGCCCGGCGTCATCAGCTCCGCCATCGACACGTCGTCGGCGGCAGCGACCGGCTGGGCCACCGCGGTATCGGAGTGGTTCCACAAGTAGTAGCCGCCGGCGCCCGCCGCGATCACGGCCGCGACGGCGGCCGTGCCGACGAGCAGCCGCCGCCGGGTGACGGTTGAGCTGCTGTGAGTATCTTCAGTCCTGTCCATGGCGTGACGTCCGTGCAGTTGGTGCCGGCCTGCGCCCGAAATGGCCATCGTCGCTAGCTTGAAAACACATATCTGGCAATGGGAAGCCGCGGCGCCGAGGCCGGCGGTCACGACTGTTTGATGGCGGCGCCGAGCCGCGCAAGCGCGTCGCGCAAGCGCTCGTCCGCGATGTCGCCGAGCTCGGCGGCGATGCGCGCCGCCGTCGCCGGGTCGGGGCCGGCGGGAGCGCGCGGCCGCTTGCGGCCGAGCGGCGCCTGCCGCAGCCGCAACGCCCCCACCGCCTTCCACCCGAAGAAGCGGTTCACGCGCTCGAGCACGATACCGGAGAGGTGCTGGATCTCGATGGCCGTGGGTCCTTCGACCCGCAGCACCAGGATGCCAGGTGCAGGCGGCTGGCCGTCGGCTGTGCGCGGCCACTGGATCTTTTCCGGTTGCGAGTGCGCGGCGATCTCCGCGCCCGCGATTTCGGCCCAGCGGGTGACGAGTTCGCTCGCGGCGAAGCCCTGCTTGGCGAAGGCATCCTTGAGCGTCCTGTGCAGAAGGTCCGCCAGCGGGCGCGGATAGGATTTGCCGGGCTTGTTCACGCGGCGAGGCTCTGTCACATCGATCCACCATGACGCTAGCAGCTGAGACGAGGCCGCGAAAGCGCGCATCGCACCGCGCGCTGCCGCGCGGCAGCGACCTGCTCGCCTGGTACGATCGCCATCGCCGCGTGCTGCCCTGGCGCGCTGCGCCAGGCGAGAGGCCCGATCCCTACCGCGTATGGCTGTCCGAAATCATGCTGCAGCAGACCACGGTGAGGGCGGTGGCGCCTTATTTCACGCGCTTCGTGACCCGTTGGCCACAGCTGCAGGCGCTGGCAGCGGCGCCGCTCGACGACGTGCTCAGGCTGTGGGCGGGGCTCGGCTATTATGCCCGCGCGCGCAATCTCCACGCCTGCGCCAAGGCCGTGGTCGAGCGTCACGACGCGCGTTTTCCACAAAGCCAGGAGGAGCTCGCCCGGCTGCCCGGCATCGGTCCCTATACCGCGGCGGCGATCGCGGCGATCGCATTCGACGCGCCGGCGGCGGCGGTCGACGGCAACGTGGAGCGGGTAGTGGCGCGGCTGTTCGCGCTCGAGCAAGAGCTGCCTGCGGCCAAGCCCGAGATCCGGCGGCTGGCCCAGCTCCTGATTCCCCCGGAACGCGCCGGCGATTTTGCGCAAGCGTTGATGGATCTGGGCGCCACCATCTGCACGCCGAAACGACCGGCCTGCGCGCTCTGCCCCTGGACGCAGGATTGCGCCGCGCGCCAGCGCGGCGATCCGGCGGCATTTCCGCGCAAGGCGCGCAAGCGCGAGGGGCAGCTGCGCCGCGGCGCGGCCTTTGTCGCAGTGCGCGCGCGCACGCACGTCCTGGTGCGCTCGCGCCCGCTCACGGGATTGCTCGGCGGTATGACCGAGGTGCCGACAACGCAATGGACGGCTGATTTCCAAGCGCGCAATGCGCTCGCCGCCGCGCCCCGGCTGCCGCGCGCGCGCGCGTCCTGGCGCCGACTGCCGGGCGACGTCACCCATGTCTTCACCCATTTCCCGCTCGCACTCGCCGTCTATCGCGCCGACGTGCCGGCCTCGGCGGGCGCGCCCGCCGGCACGCGCTGGGTCGCGCTCGCCGCGCTGACGGACGAGGCGCTGCCCAATGTCATGCGCAAGGTGCTCGCGCATGCGCTGGAGTGGGGGCCGCCGACGCTTCGCGTCGATACGCCAGTCGCGCCGGGCGGATGAGGGTAAGCGGCTATCGGGGCGTCTCGCTCAACCGCAGGTCGGCGCCCTTCTGCGGCGCCGGGAATCCGTAAAGCGCGCACGCATTATCGACCAGGATCCGGTTGCGCGTCGTCTCGTCCGGCACCCATTCCGCCAGCAGATCGATCAGGTCCCCATCGTTCGGCATCTCGCGGCCGTCGAGGTTCACATGCGGCCAATCGCTGCCCCAGACGAGCCGCTCGGGCGCGTGTCGCACCAGCGCGAGGGCGAGCGGCGTGACCTCGGGATAGGGATAGTTCTGCGCGGTGCAGCGCATCGGCGCCGACAACTTCACCCAGACCCGCCCGCTCTCGAGCATGTCGAGCACGGTGCGAAACGCCGGCTGCTCGACGCCGCCGGCGGCGGGCACGCTGGCGAAGTGATCGAGCACGATCGTATTGGGCAGCGCCATCAGGCGCGCGGCATAGTCGACGATGTCGGTGTCATGCGGGTAGAACTGCACGTGCCAGCCGTAGTCGGCGGCCCGCGTGGCCACCTCGGACGACAGGTGCGGGACGTGGCGCCCGCGGCGCGCGCTCATCATGCGCAGACCGCGCACGCCCAGGCGGGTGAGGCGCGCGAACTCGGAAGCGCCGGCATCGTCGGGCATCAGCGCGATGCCGCGAAAGCGCTCCCCGCTCACTTCGAGCGTATCGGCCAACAGCCGGTAATCGCGGCCGTAGCCGCCGGGGCTGACGATCACTGCGCGGCTGAGCCCGAGCCGGTTCTGCAGCGCGATGAAGGTCGTCGGCAGCGCGTCGCGCGCGGTGTAGGGGCTGTCGGGCGCGAACGGATACTTCTCCGCCGGGCCGAACAGGTGGATGTGGCTGTCGCAGGCGCCGGGCGGACAGATCAGCCGCGGCGTCTTCGGATTGGGGTCGGGACCCTGGGTGAGGACCGGCATCGGGAGGACCTTGTGGCGAGCGGAGCCCCGGCCATTCCGGTTCCGCGTGCAAGCCGCATCGTCTCGCGATTCGTACTATCATCGCGCCTGCGCGTTGAACAT
>DATBKV010000297.1:0-4812 GCA_036555745.1 Xanthobacteraceae bacterium
TCGGGCGAGACCACATCGACGGTCGCGCCGGCGTCTCTGAGCTTCTTGAGGGGAACCTCGAGTTCCGACTGCTCGAACCCGTGCGTGGCGAGGATCGCCACCCGCTTGCCGGACATCTTCATCTTCGCCTCCGTTTGCGGCCCCCCAGTGTTGGGGTAACCGGACAGACCGAGGCGCGTTCCGCGGTGACGGATGTTTCGTCAATGCTCCCTGAGCGCGAGTAGCACCAGCAGCAGCACCACGGGCGCGGCGAGTCCGACAATGAACAGGGCCCGCTGCCAGCGCTGGCGCAGCACAACGGTTCCACCGCGCGCCTTCTCGGCTGCGTAGGGTTGCGAGCGGGTGGGCCGTTCCGTCGTCATCGCCGCATCCGTGGGCACGAAGGCTCAACCCCCGGAACGGGGCGCCTGTTCCGGCCGGCGCAAGCCGCGAGGCGCGCTTACGCCACCGCGGCGCACGCCTCGCCTCTGGGCGCACGAACCGAAGGCGCGCGGATCAGGTGGATGGCGGCGGAGCGAAGAAGCAGCGCCTGCTGCCATCGGGACGCTTGCAGCGCCAGAATTCTCCGTCAGGAGACGGCTGGGCTTCGCTGAAAGGAATGGACTCGTAGAGCTGCGGCCCGATGCCGGCCACGGGACCGTGGATGATCACGTAACCCTCGCCGGTCATCATGACGTGGTCCTTCGGGACTACGAAGCAGTCGCCCTCGCCGCAGCACCATTCGCCGGCGGAGTTGCGCAGACCGCCGCGGGAGATCCAGCTGTCATGGGCAGATGTATCAGGGATGACGACGACGAGAGTGGCAAAGGCGAGCGCGAGCCGTGCAAGGCTTCGGAACATGGGTATTGCCTTTCGTTGTCCCGGCGCGGCTATCGGTCAAATCAACGCGACTCTCTCCTTGGCTTCCGGATCACGCCCGGCTGCAGGCACGCTGACCCGCACGCGGTCTCGGGACTTCCTCGCTACGTGGGGCCGCATGCCGGACGCGCCGGCGAATCAACCCCTTGTTGAAAATTATAAAGCACAGCCGACGCGAGCATACATCCGAGGATATTGCATCGCACCATTGCAACAGCGAATTGGCGCTGGTCGCGGTACGAACGCACCGGCATGCTTTCACGATGCCGTCATGGCTGGGCAGGGTGACGACGCTGCGCAAGGCTCGCCGGTCCGCGCTTACTGTAGGATGTGCCCGTCACAGGGAGGATACGATGAAGATGACGCTGTTGAGCCTGGCCATGGTGGCCATCGTCGCGGGCGCGCCGCGCGGCGCCGCGGCCGCGGAGATCAAGGTGCTGACTGCCGGCGCGTTCAAGCAGGTGCTGCTCGCGCTCGTCCCTGAATTCGAGAAGCAGACCGGCCACAAGGTGACGATCGAGAACGCCACCGTCGGAGCGCTCACCAAACGGATTGAAGGCGGCGAAGCGTTCGATCTCGCGGTGCTCACGCCGGCCGCCGTCAATGCTCTCGCGGACAAAGGCAAGTTCGTCGCCGACAGCCGCACCAACCTGGCGCGCGTCGGCGTCGGCGTGGTGGTGCGGGAGGGCACGCCAAAGCCCGACATCAGCTCGGTCGACGCCTTCAAGCGCGCGGTGCTTGCGGCCAAGTCGGTCGCCTATATCGATCCGGCAGCGGGCGGCTCGAGCGGGATTTATGTGGCGGGACTCCTGGACAAGCTGGGGATCGCCGGCGAGGTGAAGCCGAAGGCCAAATTGATCCCGGGCGGCGCGGTGGCCGAGCACATCGCCAGAGGGGAGGCCGAGCTCGGCATTCATCAGATCAGCGAGATCATTCCGGTCAAGGGCATCACCCTGGTCGGACCGTTGCCGGCACAGATCCAGAACTACACCGTCTACGCCGCCGGCATCGGCGCCCATGCCAAGGAGCCCGAGCCGGCCAAGGCCCTGCTCAAGACGCTCTCGGGTCCGGCGGCCGCCGAGGTGCTCAGGTCGAAGGGCATGGAAACCGCCGGCTCGTGACGGCTGGCGCTCGATGACCGTGCGGGCGCTGTTCTTCGACGTCTTCGGCACGCTGGTCGATTGGCGCAGCGGCGTCGCGCGCGCGGCCGAGTTGGTGCTCGCGCCGCGCGGCCATCGGCTCGACTGGCTCGCCTTCGCCGATGCCTGGCGCGCCGAATACCAACCCGCCATGGAGGAGGTGCGCGCCGGCCGCATCGGCTTCTGCAAGCTCGACCTGCTGCACCGGCGCAATCTCGACCGCATCCTGCCGGGCTTCGGCGTTTCCGATCTCGAGGAAGTGGCTGCGCACGAGCTCAATCTGGCTTGGCACCGGCTTGACGGCTGGCCGGACGCGCGGCCCGGCCTCGCCCGCCTGCGCCGGCGCTGCCTGCTCGCGCCGGTCTCCAACGGCAACATCTCGCTGATGGTCGACCTCGCGCGCCGCAACGATTTTCCGTGGGACGCGATCCTGGGTGCTGAGATCGCGGGCGATTTCAAGCCCAAGCCGCGCGTCTATCTCGCGGCCTGCGAGGCGCTCGATCTGCCGCCGGCCGACTGCATGATGGTGGCGGCGCATACCAACGACCTTGTGGCTGCCGGCAAATGCGGGCTACGCACCGCGCACGTCGCGCGCCCGGGCGAGCACGGGGCGGGCACGGGAGAGGCCGCCCCGCGGGCGCCTGTCGATGTGGCGGCGAAGAGCCTCGAGGACCTGGCTGGCCAGCTCGGCGCATGAGGCCCGTTCCGGTCGTTGTCGCCGCGCTGGGTATTGCTCAGATCCTGGGTTGGGGGAGCTCGTTCTATTTTCCCGCCGTGCTCGCGGCGCCGATCGTCGCGGATACCGGCTGGTCGCTCGCTTGGGTCATCGGCGGGGTGTCGATTGGCCTCCTCGTTGCCGGCGTGATCGCGCCAAGAGTTGGTTCGATCATCGATCGCAAGGGCGGGCGGCCGGTGCTCGCGGCAAGCTCGCTGCTCTACGCGCTCGGCCTCACCGGCATCGGGCTCGCGCCGGCGTTGCCGGTCTATCTTTTGGGCTGGCTCGTGCTCGGCGCCGGCATGGGAACCGGCCTCTACGACGCGGTGTTCGCGGCGCTCGGAAAACTCTACGGCGCAGAAGCACGCAAGCCGATCACGAACCTGACGCTGATCGGCGGCTTCGCCAGCACGGTGTGTTGGCCGCTGAGCGCATTGCTGGCGGAAACCGTCGGCTGGCGCGGAGCGTGCTTCGTCTATGCCGGCTTGCATCTCGCGATGGCGCTGCCCTTGCAGATGGCGGTGATGCCGAAAGCATCGCTGCTGCCAAGCGACGAGTCCGCCCGCGTAGATGACCGCGAGCCACAGGGTGCGCACGTGGCCGGCTACGATCACGGCACGTTTGCACTGCTGGCGCTGGTGCTGACGGTTTCGTCCGGCATCGGGTCGATCGTGGTGGTGCATCTCTTGATCTTTCTGCAGGCGAGCGGCGCCAGCTTCGCCGACGCGGTGGCGATGGGAACGCTGTTCGGCCCCGCGCAGGTCGGCGCGCGCGCGATCGAGCGCGTCTTCGGCGAGCGCTATCATCCGATCTGGACCCTGGTCGCATCCTGCGCGGCGATGGCGATCGGGCTTGCGCTGCTGCTGGTGAATTTTGCGATCCTCGCGGTCGCGGTGGTGATCTATGCCGGCGGCTACGGCATCATGTGGATCGCGCGCGGCACGCTTCCGCTCGCGCTGTATGGTCCCGCCCGCTATGCCACGCTCATGGGCCGCCTGGCGTTGCCGAGCCTGGTCGTGCAGGCGCTCGCGCCGTCGGCGGCGGCGCTGCTGGTCGAGCGCTCGGGAGCAATCGCGACGGTGGCGGCGCTGAACGCCTTGGCGCTCGCAAACGTGCTGCTGGTTGCGATGCTGTGGGCGGCCTGCCGTCGAATCCGCAGCGGGCGCTAATTCGGGCCATGAAGGCCCGCGGCCTTGATCACCTTGCTCCACTTGGCGACCTCGTCCTTGACGCGCTGCGCGAACGCATCAGGCGGGCTGCCCACCGGCTCGGCGCCTTCGCGCGAGATGCGCGCGCGGATCTCGGGCTCGTCCAGCATGCGGGCGAGCTCGCGATGGATCTTGGCGACGACGTTTTTCGGTGTTCCGGCGGGCGCGAAGACGCCTTGCCAGGAGCTGATCTCGTAATCCGGGAAGCCGCGCTCGGCGATGGTGGGGAGGTCGGGCAGATAGGGCAGCCGTGCGGTGGTGGTGACGGCCAGCGCCCGCAAGCTTCCGGCCTTGACGTGCTGCAGCGCCGCCGGCACCAGCGCGAAGTATATCTTTACGTGCCCTCCCAGCAGTGCGTTCATGGCTTCGGCATTGCCCTTGTAGGGCACGTGGACGAGATCGACGCCGGCCGCGGACTTGAACATCTCGGCGGCGAGATGTGGCGAGGTGCCCACGCCTGAGGACGCATAGTGCCAGCCGCCCGGATTCGCCCGCGCGAGCGCGACGAACTCCTCGAGGCTCGTCGCCGGCACCGACGGATGCACCACCAGCATCAGCGGCAGCGTGGCGAGCTCGGTGACCGGGGCGAAGTCATTGAGCGGATCGTACGGCAGCTTCTGCAGCCCGGCATTGATCGCGAAGGCGATGGTGGTGACGAGCAGGGTGTGACCGTCCGCAGCCGCCTTGGCGACGGTGTTTGTTCCGATCGTGCTGCCGCCGCCCGGGCGGTTGTTGACGACCACGGTCTGGCCCCAGCTCTCGCCAAAGCGCCGCGCCATCAGGCGGGCGATGTTGTCGGTGGTGCCGCCGGCGACGAACGGAACCACGAGCTCGATCGGCTTGCTCGGGTAGTCCTGCGCCAGGGCCGTAGCGATTGCGGCGAGGGCGCCGG
>DATBKV010000298.1:0-4473 GCA_036555745.1 Xanthobacteraceae bacterium
CGATCGGCCCGGCATCGGCGCGCCAGCCGGGCTGCGCCTCGCGGATGCTCTCGATGTAGCCGAAGGCATCGTGGTTCTGCCCGTCGAGCGATCCGTCGGGGGCGACCACGACGCAGTTCACCGCTCCGATGCGGCGCGCGAGCGGATCGACCCGGTCGACGATGGCGAGCGCCGCCTCCTTGTGCGGAATGGTCAGGTTGCAGCCGGAGAAGCTGAGCGCCGGCAGCGCGCGCAGCGCCGCGCGCAGGCCCTCCGCCTCGATCGCGAGCGGCACATAGGTGCCCACGAGCCCGTACTTGGCGAGCCAGTAGTTGTGCAGCTTGGGCGAGCGCGAATGCATGACGGGAAAGCCCATCAAGCCGGCCAGTAGGAAGCGGTCGGGGTGGCGCATGGGCTATTGCGGATTGGGCACGAGCTTCTTGACGGTTTCGATCAGCGCGGGCGGCGTCGCGTAGAGATGCGCGACCAGCCGCTCGAGCTGATCCGGCGGCCGGTAGGTCATGTCCATCTTCATGCGGGCCGCCTCGGCGACCAGCGCCGGGTCGGCGACGGCCTCGGCGAACGCCTTGCGCATGGTTTCGACTGCTTGCTTCGGCACCTCCGGCGGCAACACATAGGGCCGGCCGAACTCGGTGCTGGCGAACACGAAGCGCATCAGCGCGCGCTGCTCGTCGGTCTTGGCATAGTCGAAGATCGAGGGCACGGCGGGCAGCTCCGGGATCGGCGCTTCCTCTGCGCGCAGCAGGAAGACGAGCTTGCCGTCCCGCACGAGCTGCTCGTAGATGCGGAACTGCCCGTAGGAGGCGCAGGCGCCCTGGACCTCGCCGCGTTCCATGGCGAGCACCGTATCGGTCGTGCCCTTGTAGCCCTGCACGATGCGGAATTTCGTGCCGAGCACGTGATTGAAAACGGTCGGCAGGATGCTGAGCGCCGAGCCGGCCCCGGCGCCGCCGACGATGAACTCCTGCGTGAACAGATCCGCCGGGGTTCTGACCGGCGCCGTGAACCATCGCACACAGACCCGCGCCGGCAACGAGGTCGCGCCGAGCCAGTTGAAGCGGCGCGGATCGACATCCACGTTCGCCTGTCCCATGAGCGCCTGGCTCGGCACGTTGCGCGAGAACGACCCGAACACGGTGCCGTCGCGGGGCGCCTGGGCGTAGAGAAAATTGGCGGCGGCGATGCTCGCCGCCGCCGGCATGTTCTGCACGACGATGGTCGGCTCGCCGGGGATGTGCTTGGCGAGATAGTGCGCGAGGAAGCGGCCGGCGAGGTCGTAATCGTTCCCCACGGGGTGCCCGATGATCATCCGGATCTGCTTGTTCTTGTAGAAGTCATGCGGGCTCTGAGCATGTGTTTCGCTGTAGAGGGCCAAGGTGATTCCCAAACACACAACTGTCGTCCCCGCGCAAGCGGGGACCCATCGTGCCCGATGCGCCGGTCTGGGTGCTCGCATGCGCAGGGCTGACAGCGGAGTGATATCGCCAAGCTCAGCGGGACGTCGCATCGGCAATCCTACTGCGCTAAACACCTACTCCGCCGCGGCGCGCTTTCGCGTCAGCGCCGCAGCCGCTTCATCGTAGCTCTCCTCGCGCGCCAGCATCGGCCTCAAGCCCACCAGCTCATAGTAGTCCTCGAGCGCGATGAGATCGTCCTGGCAGGCTGCGAGCGAATTGCTGCGCTTGAGCGTGCGCAGCACCTCGCGCACCGCCTTGGCCGCCGCGAACAGCGCCAGCGACGGGAAGGTCGCGGCGCACACTCCGGCCGCCTCGAGCTCCTCCAGGCTGCGCGCCTTCGGGCCGGCCGCTTGCGACAGAGTCGCCATATGCGGGCCCTCGACCTCGCGCAGCACGCGCTTGATATCCGGAATGGTGTCGACGCCCATGGGCTTAGCCATGTCGGCGCCGGCAGCCATGAACAATTGGCAGCGGGCGATCGCCGCATCGATCCCCTCGACGCCGGCGGCGTCGGTGCGCGCCGCAATGAACAGACCGGCGTCGCGCCTCGCGTCGAGCGCGGCCTTGATCTTGGCGAGCATCTGCTCGACCGGAACGATCTGCTTGCCCGGCAGGTAGCCGCAGCGGTTCGGAAAAACCTGGTCGCTGATGAACAGGCCGGCGACGCCCGCGGCCTCGAACGCGCGCACCATCTGGCGCACATTGTTGACGCCGCCGAAGCCGGTATCGGCGTCGACATAGACCGGGATTTCGACCGCGGCGCAGATGCGCGCGTAATGGTCGGCATAATCGCGCATGTTGGATTGGCCCATGTCGGCCTGCGCCAGCATGCTGCCGATGGCGGCATAGCCGCCCGCGACCAGGGCCTCAAACCCTTCGGCCTCGATGATGCGGGCGGAGAGCGCGTCGTAGGCGCCGGGCATCAGCACCAAGCGCTTGCCCGCCATGATCGCCCGCAATTTGCGTCTCGCGTCCATGAGTCTTCTCCATCGGCGTGGCCCGCCGCCCGCGCGTGCCAAAGCGAAGGCAGGATCAGCTCCGGCTGTCGGCGGCGGTTTGCAGCCACGGCTGCGCCGCGGCCGTGCGCTGTTCCCAGTCGGCGATGTCGTCGGCGTGCTTGAGCGTGAGCCCGATATCGTCGAGGCCTTCGAGCAGGCGCATGCGGTCGGCAGGCGGAATATCGAAGGCGATATCGTCCCCGCCGGGGCCGCTGATGCGCTGGCGCACGAGGTCGACGGTGAACGGCGCCGTGCCGTTCGCCGCCACCACCCGCGCTGCGAACGCTTCCGCCTGCGCGGGGGCGAGCACGATCGGCAGCAGGCCGTTCTGCAGGCAATTCTCGCGATAGATGTCGGCGAAGCTGCGCGCCACGATGACGCGGATGCCGTTCGCCAGCATGCCCCACACCGCGGCTTCGCGCGAGGAGCCGGCGCCGAAATTGTCTCCGGTCACCAGGATGCCGGGCTGGCGGAACTGCGGCTGGTTGAGCACGAAGTGCGGGTCCTCGCCGCCGTCGTCGCGCCGGCGCGCGCGCATGAACAGCAGCGCCTTGTAGTCGGGCTTGAGCTGGCGCATCGCCTGCACCGGCGCGATCTGGTCGGTGTTGATGTCGTCCTTGAGCAGCGGCACAGCGATGCCGGTATGGGTGGTGAACGGCTGCATCAGGCGCGTCCCGCCAAGAATTGCCGCGCGTCGGCGATGCGTCCGGCGACCGCGCTCGCCGCGGCGGTCGCGGGACTGACCAGGTGGGTGCGCACCTTCGGGCCCTGGCGGTGCTCGAAGTTGCGGTTGGTGGTGGAGACGCAGCGCTCGCCCGGCTCGCCGCGATCGCCGTTGCCGCCGGCGCACATGGAGCATCCGGACTCGCCCCAGGAGAAACCGGCATCGCGGAACACGCGATCGAGGCCCTTGGCCTCGGCTGCGCGCTTTACCGTGGTCGAGCCCGGCACCACCATGGCGATGACGCCGCCGGCGACGCGCCGGCCGCGCACCACCTCCGCGGCCGCTTCGAGGTCGGGCAGGCGGCTGTTGGTGCAGGAGCCGATGAAGACGCGGTCGATCTTGACGCCGGCGAGCGCCATGCCGGGGGTAAGCCCCATATAGGCGAGCGCGCTTTCGATCGCCGGGCGCTGACTTGGCTCCGCGGCGGCCGGATCCGGCACGCGGCCGGAGATGCCGAGCACCTGGCCGGGGTCGGTGCCCCAGGTGACCTGCGGCTCGAGCTTGCTGCAGTCGAGCACGTGCTCGCGGTCGAAGGCGGCGCCCTCATCGCTCGCGAGCGTGCGCCAATGGGCGAGCGCGGCGTCCCACATCGCGCCGTGCGGCGCGTAGGGACGGCCGGCGATCCAGGAGAACGTGTTTTCGTCCGGGGCCACGAAGCCCGAGCGGCCACCCATCTCGATGTTCAGGTTGCACAACGTCATGCGGCTTTCCATTGGCATCGCGCGCACCGCCGCGCCGGCATATTCGACGACGTGGCCGCGCGCGCCGGCGACGCCGAGCTCGCCGATCAGGCGCAGCGCCACGTCCTTGGCGGTGACGTGGGGCGCGAGCCGGCCCTCGAGGCGCACCCGCATGCGCTTGGGCCGCCGCAGCGCCATCACCTGCGTCGCCAGGATGTGCGCGAGCTCGCTGGTGCCGCAGCCGAAGGCGAGCGCACCGAGGCCGCCGACCGTGCTGGCATGGCTGTCGGGGACGGCGTGGGTCGCGCCCGGCAGCACCATGCCGAGCTCGGGCGCGACTACGTGCGAGATGCCCTGCTCCGGGTCGTCGATGTCGAACAGCCGGATGCCGTTGCGGCGGCTGCCATCGCGCATCGCCTTGAGGAACGCCGCGCCCGAGGGATTGCTGGCGTCGTCGCGGCCGGGGCGGGTGGCGACCGTGTGGTCCTGCATGGAGAAGGTGAGATCGGGCCGGCGCACCGGCCGCTGCTGCTTGCCGAGCTGCTCGAAGGCGTGCGGGGCGTGCAGCTCGTGCAGGACGTGGCGGTCGATGTAGATGAGGTCGCGCCCGTCGG
>DATBKV010000299.1:0-12232 GCA_036555745.1 Xanthobacteraceae bacterium
GAAGCCGAACAGCTGCGAGGCCAACGGCTGCGGGTCGAGCTTTCCGAACACGAGCTCGAGCGCGGCCTTGACCGTGCCGAAGCCGACGACCCCCTCGACCCGCGCGGGATCGAGCAGATACTTCACCATGTACAGGACAACCAGCGCGGCATTGCCGAAATAGGAGAAGCGCTCCCAGCTCTCGGTCGCGAACAGAACGGCAAGCCCGGGCGGATGGCCGAGAAACTCGGGAGACGCGGTGCCGGTGGAGCGAGGAAGCCGCATTGGACCTTCATTCGAGCGCGTCGGCGAGCGCTCGCGCGCCGGGCGCGCCGTTCACGGCACTAGAGTGCATTCCGATTGGCTGGAATTGCGATGCGCTCTGGGTTCTTTGGTTCGTGCATGTCCTTATCGGAAAACCGGTTCCCACTTTTCCGGGACATGCGCCAGCGCGTAGACGTCGCCGGAATTGGCGCTGTGCGGCAGCGCGCGCAGCCAGGCCGCGATGTCCTCGGCGCTCAGCCAATCGGCGTGGACCAGGGTGTGGCTCTCGCCGAGGATGGCGTTATAGCGCCGATAGCCGAGCCGCGTGCAGTGCTCGATGCACGCGGCCGCGACGCGGCGTTGGATGGTGGTGAACTCGAACGACAGGGCGGGCGAGGGGCGGCTCAATCCGGCCAGCGCATCGGCTTCGGAGCCCTCGACGTCGAGCTTGATAAAGGCGGGCATGCCGTGTCGGTCGAGCAGGGCGTCGAGGGTGGTCGCCGGCACGCGGATGGTCCTGCACCACGCTTGTCCTTCCCAGCCGGGCGCGCCCGCGGCGGCCCGGCGGAAATCGCCCGACGCGGTCGATACCGTCGGATTGTCGAGATTGAGGCTGAACTCCAGCACGCCCGCCGCGCGACCCACCGCCATCGGCTCGATCACGACGCCGCAGTCGCGCCCATAGAGGAGCTTGAGCGTCCTGATCAGGGCGGGCTGCGGCTCGACCGCGACCACGCGGGCACCGAGTCTACGGAAGGCGGCGATGCGGTCGCCGACATGGGCGCCGATATCGAAGACGAGGTCTCCGGGGCGTACGAACCGCCCGTACAGCCGATGCATGGCGGCGCGGCGGTCGCGGCCGCGATAATAGATGTGCAGCGAGCGAGCGACGCCTCGGAAAGTCCGCCAGGAGTCGGACCACGACGCGTACCGGGATGCGTGCCGGCGCTCCTGCATGTCGCCTACCTCGCGCGCTGCGACATCTCGATCGCGGCCAATTCGAGCGCGCGCAGTTCGGGCGGCGGCACGATCTCCTCAGGCAGACGGTAGAGGCCGGCCGCAATCAGCGCGCGGCCGAGCGCGGGCGCTGCGGTGGCGACCGCGAGCGGGATCGACAGCAGCGGACCGCCGGCAACGAGCATGGCGTAAGGAACGGCCGCCGGCGCGGCAAGGGCGAGCAGCAGGAGCGGCGCGAGCCCGATCAAGGTCTGCGGCCACAGCTGCCGTAGCGCCAGCGACCACGGCACCGCATGGTCGTCCCGCGTCTGGCCGCCCCAGCCGATCGTGCGGCCGCCGAGCAGGCGCACGAGGAACAGCGTGTGGCTCGCCCACATGACCGGAGTAACCAGCACGACGAAGATGACGCTGAGCGCGAAGCTTGCGCTGAACCGCAAGGTCCCGCCGAACAGGTAGCGCAGCTTCGCGCGGGTCAGCACGTCGAGCGCGGTCGCGATATTGGGCGCAAACCACATCCCCAGCACCAGCATCAGAATGCTCGTTCCGGGCCCGGACGCCATGAAATCGGCCGGTGTCGGCGCCAGCGCAACCCCGAGCGCGCCGATTAGCAACAGCGCGATCCAGGCCGGCGAGCCCAGAAACATCACGACGGCCAAGGCGAGCTGATAGCGGCTTACCGACGGCAGGCCCGGCAGGCGCAGGAAATGCCAGTACTGCATGTTGCCCTGGCACCAGCGCAGGTCGCGCCGGATGAATTCGACCAGGGTCGGCGGATTTTGCTCGAAGCTCTCGCCCTCCTCCGGCAGTACGCGCACCTCGTAGCCCGCCCGCCGCATCAGCACGGCCTCGATCTGGTCGTGACTGAGCACGTGCCCCTTGACCAGCGCGCCGTCGGCGAGCACCGGCAGCTCGCAATGCGCCATGAACGGCGCGATGCGCACGATCGCGTTGTGGCCCCAGTACGGCCCGCGGTCGCCTTGCCACCAGGCGCTGCCGATGGTGTAGGAGCGCATGCCCAGACGCATGCCGAACTGGAAGATGCGGGCAAGGGCGCTGGCCGAAGGCATGCCGACGACGAGGCTTTGCACAATGCCGAGCCGCGGATCGATCTGCATGATGCGCACGAGCTTGAGCATGAGATCGACGGTCATCAGGCTGTCGGCGTCCAAGACGAGCGCGAAGTCGTGATCCTTGCCCCAGCGCGCGCAAAAGTCGCCGATATTGCCGGCCTTGAAGCCGATGTTGCGAGCACGCCGGCGATAGCTCACTGCGATCCTGCCTCGCCAGGCGGCGGCGAGCGCGGCAAAGCGCGCGTCCTCGGCGTCGGCGATCGCAGGCTCGCTGGTATCGCTCAAGATGTAGACGTGGAAGCGTGCGCCCACGCCGCGGGCGATGAGCCCCTGCAGCATCGGCTCGAGCAGACGCATGACCCGCTCGGTCGGCTCGTTGCGGATGCACAGCAGGATCGCGGTCGAGGCGGTGATCGGCTCGTTGCCCCGCACGCGGGCGGCAACCGGCATCACTGCCGCGATCGGGTCGCGCGCGAAGCGCATGAGCACGAATCCGATGGTCGCGTTCCAGAAGCCGATCACGTACCAAGGAAGCGTGATTGCGAAGAGCGCCAGGAGAACGGCATCGAGGGGCCCGAAGCCGCCGGGGGCAAGCGCGACCGCGGCGAGCCAAGCAAGCCCCGTCATGGTCAACGCCACCGCGGCAAAAAACAGCGCTGGCCGCCAAGCGGTCAGCGCGGGCGGCGCGGCGATCTCGACCTCGTCGCGGGCGGAGCGTTCGACCATGAAAGCGGGCGGCTCTGCGTGGGCGTTCGAGGATATAGCGACCAGCGCGCAAGTCCAATGCGATCATCTGCGGTATAATTTTCCGAGCCGGCGGTCGGGCGCCCGGCGGCGGCCGGCAGGCGAGGGTAGCGAGAAGCATGCGAGGCAAGGCGCTCTGGTACGTCGGGCCGGGTCGAAGCGAGCTGCGGGAGGAGACGATCGTCCCCCCGGCGGCGGACGAGGTACAAGTACGCGCGCTGTTCGGCGCCATCAGTCGCGGCAGCGAGCGGCTCGTCCATGCCGGGCGGGTGCCGGCGAGCGAGTACGGCCGCATGCGCGCGCCATTCATGGCGGGCGCATTTCCGTTTCCGGTAAAATACGGCTACGCCACCGTGGGCCGGGTCGAAGCCGGGCCGCCCGAGTTGCGCGGACGCCTCGTCTTCAGCCTGCATCCGCACCAGAGCCTGTTCACGCTGCCGGCATCAGCGGCGTTTCCTTTGCCCGAAGGAGTCGCGCCCCGGCGCGCCGTGCTCGCAGCCAACATGGAGACCGCGCTCAACGCGCTGTGGGACGCCGCGCCCGGCCCAGGCGATCGGATCGCCGTCGTTGGCGGCGGGCTGGTGGGTCTCCTGATCGCCTATCTGTGTGCCCGGCTGCCCGGAGCGGAGGTGACGGTGGTGGACATCGCCCGCGCGCGCGCCGGGCCTGCGCAGGCGCTGGGCGCGCGCTTTGCCGAGCCGGGAAGCGCGCCAATCGACTGCGATCTCGTGTTCCACACCAGCGGCACCGCCGCCGGGCTGGCGAGCGCGCTGCGTCTGGCGGGCGAGGAGGCGAGCATCGTCGAGGTGAGCTGGTACGGCACGGGAGAGATCGCCGCGCCTCTGGGGGAAGCCTTCCACAGCCGCCGGCTGCGGCTCCTCTCCAGTCAGGTCGGCCAGGTGGCGCCGTCCCATCGCCCGCGCTGGAGCCGTGAGCGTCGGCTGGCGGCGGCGCTTGCGCTGCTGCGCGATCCGGTGCTCGACCTCCTGATCGCGCCGGCGCTCGACTTCGAGGATCTGCCGCGGGTCTTGTCTGAGGTTTTCGATGCCGGCTCCGACGTGATCTGCCCGCTGATCAGCTATCCTGCGGCGGACCCGGCGCAATGAGGGAGCTCTCGTGTACGCGGTTGAAGTCTCCGACCAGATCATGATCGCCCATTCGTTCCGCGGGGAGGTTTTCGGTCCCGCGCAGAAGCTCCACGGCGCGACCTTCGTCGTGCGCGTGGCGTTCCTCGCCGAGGCGCTCGACGCGCACGGCATCGTCCTTGACATCGGCCGTGCCCACGACGCCCTCAAGGCGACGCTCGCGCCGCTCAACTATCGCAATCTCGACGAGCTGCCGCAGTTCAGCGGAGTCAACACCACGACCGAATTCCTGGCGAAACACGTCTTCGACCAGCTCGCCGGCGCCGCGCGCAGGGGCGGACTCGGCCGTGCCGGCCGCGAGCTCAACGCGATCCGCGTCACCGTCGCCGAATCTCCGCTTGCGCGCGCCTCCTACGAGGCGCCGTTGTGGTGAAGGGAGTGGCGTTCGCGGTGCCGGGCGATCTCGCGGCGCCCACCGGCGGCTATGCCTACGACCGTCGGATCATTACCGAGTTGGGGATGCTGGGCTGGCGGACGCAGCTCGTGGCGCTCGGCGACGGATTCCCGTTTCCGCAGGACGCCACGCGCGTCGCGGCCGCGGCACGGCTGGCGGCAGCGTCGCCGGACGAGCCGGTCGTGATCGACGGCCTCGCTTTCGGCGTGCTGCCGCACGCGGCCGAGCGGCTGCGCGCGAGCCACAGGCTCATCGCGCTCGTGCATCATCCGCTCGCGCTCGAGACCGGGCTGAGCGCCGCGCAGCGCGACGCGCTGCGCGCGAGCGAGCGCGCGGCGCTCGCCTGCGCCTGCCACGTCGTCGCCTCCAGCGCAACCACTGCGCGGCTGCTCACCGCCGATTACGGCGTCCCGGCCGAGCGCCTGAGCGTGGTCGAGCCCGGCACCGACCGGGTCGCCGCGAGGCCGCGCGACAAGCTTGGCGACGTCGTCCTGCTCGCCGTCGGATCGGTGATCCCGCGCAAGGGCTACGACGTGCTGGTCGCCGCCCTCGCCAAGCTCAAGCATTTGCCCTGGCGTCTGGTCATCGCCGGCGATCGCGGGCGAAGCCCGGAAACCTCCCGGCAGCTCGAGCGCGACATTGCAGGGCTCGGTCTCGGCGCGCGGATCACCATGCCGGGCGCGGTCGATTCGGAGCAGCTCGAGGCCCTCTACGCGGACTGCGATCTGTTCGTGCTGCCCTCGCGTTTCGAAGGCTATGGCATGGCCTATGCCGAGGCCATGGCGCACGGCGTGCCGGTGGTCGGCACCACCGCCGGCGCGATTCCGCGCACGGTCCCCGCCGACGCCGGAGTGTTGCTGCCGCCCGACGACGTCGAGGCGCTGGCGGCGGCGTTGCGGCGGCTGATCGAGGACCCGGCGGAAAGGGCGCGGCTCGCGGCCGGCGCGCGCGCCGCCAAATTTCCGTCATGGCGCGATCAGGGCGCGGCGTTCGCGCGCGTGCTGGAAGCAGTAACATGAGCGGCTTTGCGGCGGAATGGCTGGCATTGCGCGAGCCCCACGACCGCGCCGCCCGCAACACCGCGGTGCTGGGCGCGGTCGCCGATGCGTTCCGCGGACAGCCGTCGATCGCGGTGGTCGATCTCGCGTGCGGCACCGGCGCGACCCTGCGCGCGCTCGGGCCGCGGCTTCCCCCGCGCCAGAGCTGGCGGCTGGTCGACAACGATCTCGGCCTGCTGGCGCAGGCCGGCGCCGCCGGACAGCCGCCGTGTGTGAGTGTCACCGCGACGCCGGTCGATCTCGCCCGCGATCTCGAGCTCGCGCTCGCCAGTCCGCTCGATCTCGTCACCACGTCGGCGCTGCTCGACCTGGTTTCCGCGGAATGGCTCGATCGTCTTGTCGAGGAAACCGTGGTGCGGCGGCTGCCGGTCTACGCCGCGCTCAACTATGACGGCCGCGCGGTGATTGAGCCTGAAGAGCCGTTGGACGCCGAACTGCTGGCCGGCTTCAACCTGCACCAGCGCACTGACAAGGGCTTCGGTCCCGCGCTCGGGCCTGCCGCCGCGCGGCATGCGGTGGAGCGCTTCGAGCATTTCGGCTACGCGGTGGTGCAGGGAAGCGCGGATTGGGTATTGGGCTCTGGCGATCGGATCATGCAGGACGCGGTGCTCGCGGGCTGGGCGGACCCGGCAAGGCTGGCCACCCCCCTGTCGACGGCCGAGATCGCCGGCTGGCTTTCCCGTCGCCGCCAGCACCTGGCTGCCGGGCGTTCGATCCTGCGGGTCGGTCACCTCGACATTTTCGCCCGACCGATCGGGACGCGTTGAGCGCTGAGGTCGCAATCCAGCAGCACGTCGCCGTCGAGAAGGTGGGCGCGAATGGGTGCATGCAGCGCTTGATCGACCCGCTCGATCGGCGGCAGCGTCAGGCTCGCCCGTCCGGTGCCGAGGATGATCGGGGCGACCAGGACGTGCAGCCGATCGAGGCAGCCCGCGGCGAGAAAGCGCGAGACGGTGTCGGCGCCGCCTTCGATCAGAATGCGGCGCAAGCCGCGCGCCGCGAGCGCGGCAAGGATCGCCGCCGGAGCGATCTGGCCGTTGTCCACGCGCAGTCTCACGACCTCGACAGCGTCGGGCAGCGGCGCGGGCGCGGCGGCGGCGGTAATGACGAGCCTGCGGACGCCGTCATGAGCCAGCACCCGCGCGCTCGCGGGCAACCGGCCGTTCGGATCGAGGATGACTCGCGCTGGGCTTGGGCCCGCGACGCGACGCACGGTCAGCAGCGGGTCGTCCTGGATCACCGTGCTCACCCCGATGACGACGGCATCGACCAGCGCCCGCAGGCGATGGAGGTGGGCAAGGCCTCCTGCGCCATTGATGTAGTGGGAGTGGCCGGTGGAAGTCGCAATGCGGGCATCGATCGACTGCCCGCACTGTCCCACCACCATGAGATCGTCGATCCTGCTGCGCCGCAGGGGCCCGAATATGTCCTCCCAAGGCTGAGGGAGGGAACCATCGGCAGCCCGAAATGCTTGAGGTACCGGCGTCCATGAGGACGCGGGGGCCGAGCCATCTTGAGGTACCATCGATTTCATGTGGGATCGGGCCGGCGGGTGTGCCGCCACCATTGAATACGTGCTTTCGCCGTGCGCGACATCGTGCCATGATATTTTGCGGGACGGTGCCTGCAAACGGACCTCGTGCCGGCGGAATAAAGCGCGCTGCGGCGCATTCTTATTCTGGCGACGCGGTCCGGGCTCGGGTCCGTCCCAAGCGTGTGGGCAGCCATGAGTGCGAGTGGGAGTTCCGGCCTGTTCGGTACGCCCGAACAAGTCGGAGTCGAGCGGGGCCTAGCCGAATTTCGGTCGGGGCGGCCCGTCATCGTGAGGTCGGACGCTGAAGCGGTAGTCCTTTTGCCGGTCGATGGCTTGACCGACGAAGGGCTTGCCGGCTTCCGGCTATTGTGCGCGCCGGGACGGCCATATCTCCTGATCACCGCGCGACGCGCGCGCGCGCTCGGCCTCGAGGGCGCCGGCCCCACCGGCCTGGCACTCGGGGACCTGCACGACGCCGCCGCGATCTTCTCCCTTGCCGCCGACGCACAGGTCGCCCGCCGCCTCAATACCGTGCCGGTGGGCGAAACCGCCGCCGCCGCCATCGAGCTTGCCAAGCTCGCGCATCGGCTGCCGGCTCTGCTCGTCGGCGACGTCGACGCCGCCGGTGTCAAGGCATGCGATCTGCCGCTCATGCGCGTGGCAGCCGACGCCGTGGCGCAATTCCGCCGGGCCGTGATCGAGTCGCTCGCCGTGGTCGCCGAAGCCGCCATTCCGCTCAGCAGCGGGTTCCCCGCCCGTTTCGTGATCTTTCGCGACGCGATCGGCGGCACGCCGATCGCTGTGATCGTCGGCGAGCCGGATCTCGCGCAGCCGGTGCCGGTGCGATTGCACTCCGCCTGCTTGACCGGGGACGTGTTCGGCTCGCGCCGTTGCGACTGTGGAGATCAGCTTCGCCTCGCGCTGCCGCAGCTCGGGCAGCACGGCGGCGGGATCATTCTCTATCTGGAGCAGGAAGGCCGCGGCCTCGGCCTCGCCAACAAGATCCGCGCCTATCAACTGCAGGACGTCGGGCTCGACACGGTCGATGCCAATACCGTGCTGGGCTTCGACGACGACGAGCGCGACTATGGCGTCGCGGTACGCATGCTGCAGGTGCTCGGCTGCACCCGGGTGCGGCTGCTGACCAACAATCCGGCCAAGCTCGAGAGCCTGTCCGAGGCTGGCATCGACGTGTCGGGACGCGTGCCGCTCCAGGGACCGGTCAATGCCGACAACCGGCGCTACCTGACCGCCAAGGCGACCCGCGCCGGACACCAGCTCGACCACCTCCTCGGCGCGCTGTCGGAGACCGGCGACAGCCGCTCCAAGGCGTAAGCGAGGGACTGCCGGAGAGCCCGCCATGGCCGATGCGCCGCCCGCGCGTGCGATATTCGCCGGCTGAGCGCGGCGGCGCGCGTCATGGCACGGTCGCCCTCCACGCGATTGCTCGGAGATCTCACCTACGCCGAGGTGCCCCGCCGCTTGCGGGAAAGCTCGATACTCTGCCTGCCGATCGGCGCGATCGAGCAGCACGGGACCCACCTGCCGCTCAATACCGACGTGATCGTCGCCGAGGAGCTCACCCGCCGCATCGTGGCGCGCTGGGGCGACGAGCTCGATCTCTGGCAGCTTCCGAGCGTTTCCGTGTCGCTGTCACGCGAGCATGATTGGGCGGCGGGCACGCTTTCGCTGAGCATCGGGACTTTCGTCGCGCTCATGCGCGAGCTCGCGCGCGACATTGCGCGCGCATTGCCGGCGCGCAACCTGGCCATCCTCAACGGCCACGGCGGCAATCGCGGGGTGCTGGACAACTTGATCCACGAGCTGCGCGGCGATTTCGCGCTCAATGCCTGCGTGCTGCATCCGTTCGAGCTCTCGAAGGTCGACATCGAGGCGATGGGCCCCGATGTGCACGGCGGCAAGGCCGAGACCTCGGTGATGCTGGCACTCGCCCCGCAGCTCGTGCGCGGCGATTCGATCGGGACAGCGGCGACACCGCCCGAAGCCGAGACCATCACGGCGCTGATCTTCGACCGCGGCGTGAGCTTTCCCTGGCGCAGCGATGATCCGCGGCTCGCGGCAGGCGGCGTCATCGGCGATGCCGGCGCCGCCACGCCCGAGCTCGGGCAGGCGATCATCGCCAGCGTGGTCGAGGAGGCGGCTGCGGCGCTCCGCCGTCTGTTGCAGAACCAGCACGCAATGCCCGTGAGCGCGCGCCGGCCGTCAGGTTAGCATCAGCGCGCGGCCAGTGGCGGACGAGCCCTCGGACCGCCTCACGCTGTCGCGCTGGTGGAGACGACGGGCAACCGGCTCATGGGCTCGTTCAGAACGCGTCCCAGGCCTCGCTCGGGAGCGCCTTGCCCTTGATCACCATGAGGTCGTGCGGCGAGATCGCGCCCGACTCCTGGATTGTGCCGGTCTTGTGCGCTTTCGAGGCGGGCAATGTGGAAATGGACCATGCGGCGGCGATGGCTGCCACGGCGAGAATTCCAAAAACGATGAACATCTTGCGCATCTGGCGTCACCCCTTGCCTGTGATGAGCTGCCGGATGCATTGCCACGTCGTTCGCCGCCTGCTGGGTGAGGCGCTTCACACAACCCGCACTTTTTCGCGCTTGCGGCAGCACCGCCCGCTGTCACCGCGTCGTGAAAAAGGTATATGGTTATTGCGATTGGCCCGGGGAATCAGAGGACGTGAAGATGCGCATCCGACGAAACACGATACTCGCCGCTGTCGCCATCATGCTGATCGGTACCGCGCCGGCCTGGTCACAGAAGCTCCTGAAGAGCGTGGATTCGGACAACGACGGCACCATCGACCTGGCCGAGGCGAAGAGCGCCGGCGCCAAGCTGTTCGACAAGCTCGACCGCGATCATGACGGCACGCTGGACCGGCGCGAGTTGCGCGGGAGAATCAATGCCAAGGATTTCGCGGCGGCCGACCCGGACAAGGATCGAACGCTGGACAAGGACGAGTTCGCGGCCGTGGTCGAGAAGCGTTTCAAGGACGCCGATCCGGATAATGACGGCACGGTCGACGCCAAGGAGCTCAAGAGCGGCGCGGGTCGATCGCTGACGCGCCTGCTGAGATAGCGCCGCGGCCGCCGCGGGACGGATCCGGAAAGCGGCAGTGCCGCTACCAGATGCTCAAATTCGCTTCGCCGGTTTTCGAGACGGCGAGCGCCATCCAGGCGCGCGCCCGCGCGCTCTCGGCGATGCGGTCGGCGCGGCACGGCGCGCTGTCCTTGAACCCGCCGGACGCGACGTATTGCTGCGCTATGCGCCCAAGCGAGCGGCAGTTCGTGGAGCTTTCATACTTCACGCCGCGATCGCGAACGTCCACCACACAGCGGTTCACGGCGTCGCGCAATTGCACGGCGATGGTGTCGAGCTCCGATTCGCCCGACGAGCATGCGGACAGCAACGACAGCAGAAGCAGCCAAGCAATGCGCTTGCCGTATCTCATCGCCATTTCTCCTCGCTCCTGTGCGGGGGCGGTCCGCGGCCGTCAGGGCCCAACCCGATCGGCGTTTCAACGCGCGGCATGATGGGGTCCGGCCGCGGACGCGGCTTTGATAAAGCTCAAGACGAAGGCGTCACCGCCGGCATGGTAGCCCACCGCGCCGCAGGCGCGTAGCCGCCCAGCCCGCGGGTGCCATGCTTAACCTCGGCATTCGGGGCTGGGCGGCCGTGCTTGGCCACCAGAGCTGCGGATCGCCGGGGAAAGCCTCGTCAGGGCCGCGGCAAGGTTGGAGCGCGGGCGGCCGCCGCCGAGCGGGCCCGGGAAAACGCCCTCCTTGTGACCCCCATCACACCCCTCCTGTGACCGCCATCACATCGCTCGCGCAACCCCGCGACTACATTCGCACCATCGATGGCATCGGCCATCGGCTGCAAATTTGATCGGTGCGACAATGAAAACGACAGCCACTCAATATCGCGGGATCGGCCTCGTGGCGGCGCTCGCCGCGCTCGCCACCCTGGTCACGGCGGAACCGGCCGATGCGGGCCAGCGGCGCCCACCCTGCCAGACGGCCTATAATGCCCAGGCGAACCCCAGCTACGGGTTTGGGCCGCGCGTTTGCGTGCATCCGCACGATGTGGTCGCGGGCAACAGCATCATCGGCCGCGATCCCGACCCGTTCATTCGCGGCGAGCTTCTGCGCCACTACCACAGCGGCTACCCCGACTGAGCATGATCCTGAAAGTGGGTACCGGTGTCGGAAAAGATTGTGCTCCAGCTCTAGAGGACCGCTAATACTCTCGTTCCTTGAAGCCGCGTCCGAGCCTTTGCCGTTGCATGACGCTCGCGCGATGCGGACGCGGCAGGTGGCGACCCCGGCAGGATTCGAACCTGCGACCTTCAGCTTAGAAGGCTGTTGCTCTATCCCCTGAGCTACGGGGCCGCGCTGGCAAGCTTGTAGCGCAAGACGAGGTGCAGCCGCCAGCTGGGCGCGCGGGCGGTTGCCGCGCGCGTTCGGCTCGAATATTTCGGCGTGCGCGTCTTCCCGATCCAAGCGCATCTGGCATAGCTTTCGGCTCATACTGCGGAAGAAGCCGCCTTAGGGAGGCGGCCCGGGCGCGAGGACCAGAAGACCGCGCCGGCATGCGTTCCCTCGGTGTTTGCGGGCCGCCGGCGCGCCAGAATGCAGATCGAGGGTGTGGGAGTCGGACAATGATCGAGGTGCGCAGACTCGGCCACGCCACATTGACCACGCCGGACCTCGATCGCCAGCTTGCCTATTACACCGAGATCGTCGGCCTCACCGTGATCGAGCGCGCGGGGGGACGCGCGTTCCTTGCGAGCAGGCAGGGCCTGGAGGCGATCGCGCTCGAGCCCGGCGCCCCCAATGCGCTCGCCCGGCTCGCGTTCCAGGTCGCGCCCGGAACCGACCTCGCCGCGGTCGCCCGCGAGCTGGCGAAGCACGGGCTTGCGAGCGAGCGCAGACGGGGCATTTCCCCGGGGGTGGCGGAGGCCGTCGTCTTCAAGGACCCCAAGGGCACGCTGATCGAAATTTTCTCCGAATATGCGTTTGCGAAAGACGACGCCCGCCAGGCCGGCATCATGCCGCTCAAGCTCGGGCACG